>NZ_JACJSC010000009.1 GCF_014697575.1 Planktothrix sp. FACHB-1365
GGAGGAACGCACCTCTGGTGTACCTGTTATCGTGCCAACGGTAAACGCAGGGTAGCCATGTGCGGAGTGGATAACCGCTGAAAGCATCTAAGTGGGAAGCCCACCTCAAGATGATTACTCTCATTGGCTTAACCAAGTAAGGTCACGGGCAGAACACCCGTTTATAGGTGTTAGGTCGAAGTCCAGCGATGGATGCAGCCGAGACACACTAACAGACCGAGGGCTTGACCTCATCTGTTTTCTTCTGATTCTCTATGCAGTCTTCAGTTTTCTGTTTTATATTAAGGTTTATCTGAATAGCTGCCCTGACTTAAATCGGGGCAGTTGTTGTTTAAAGGTTTTTTTGAGGAGATACCTTTAACCGTATGGGTTTCAAACAAGTTCTGATTTGTCAAAATCGCACCTGTCATCAACAAGGGAGTGACAAGATATTAGCGTTGTTTGAGGATGAATCTCCTCTCGATGTCCAAATTCAGGGAATAGGCTGTTTGGGACAGTGTGGCAACGGGCCCATGATAATTGTTCTACCTGATGAAGTTTGGTACAGTCACCTTGAACCGATGGATGTATCGACTATTATTCAACAGCATTTACAGGGAGGATATCCTGTGGAGGCTTTGAGAATGAAGGTGAAGAAGTGATTGAGGATTTCTCCACCTTCAGCAAAATCCTATAGGGGAGGATGTTTTAAAAAAGGAACATCGACAACTTCTCCAGCTATTTCACCCACCTTGACCTTTAAACCTACTCCACCAGCCTTGGTGCGAATATAACCTAAGCCAAAATGTTCTCCATCCGTGTTGGTATAACTGGTTAATATTCCAACTTTGGCATCCTCAATCCAAATCGGCGTTCCGGGTGAAGCGGGTGCATTTAAGTGAATCCCCCACAGTTGCTGTTTAACTCCTTTATAAGTATTGAGACGAGCAATCGTTTCTTGACCAATGTAACAGCCTTTATCAAAGGAGAGTGTTTGCCATAAACCTGCTTCCAGAGGATTGTAAGTTTCTGTTAATTCAGCCTCTGGTGCTGGACGACCTTGGCGAATGCGTAAATGTTGCCAAACGGCTTCACCCAATGGAATAGCACCCCCTTGGGTTAGGATTTGCCACACAGAGACAGCGGCAGAGGTAGGAATGATGAATGTATAGCCAAGGGTTGTTAAACCACTACCAACACTAATACGGACAGTTGAACCAGCAATTTCAAATAATTGATGGCAACCGAATGGCTGTTGTTGTAGATTTGTTACACCTAACTTCTGGAGAACACTGGGACTATCTGGCCCTAGGAGACTAAAAACGGTATAATGGCTACTGATATCCTGCAATTGTACTTGATCCATTGGGAAAATGAATCGATCTAACCACTCCATTAACTGCTGACGACGGTTGGGTGAAATTAACAACAGAATTGCATCTTCTGTGATGAATACTGTAGCTAAGTCAATGGTTCTAGCCGTTGAAGTTACAAATACCGTATCACAACCTTCTCCCGGTTTGAGAGTTTGAATAGAATTGGTACTTTGATTATGTAAAAATCGCAGTCGGTCTTCCCCGGAAATTTTTAACAGTCCCCAGTGAGATCGATCATATAAAGCAACACCTTGTTGGGTCGCATTGATCGCTTCGGTGTCATTTCCAAAGCTCATCGGAATGACCTCCTGTAGGCTAGAGGTTTCCAAAATAGCACCAGTCTTGGCTTGTAAATTTTGTAATTCTGAAATCATTGTTGGAGTTGGAAGATTAAAATTTTTTCAACATTGATGAGTATAGAAAATTAAGCGCAAAAATGGGTTGCTTCAGGGCGTAAGACGCGCAAATAAATCTTCAATAATCTGACGGGTTTTATCTTCGAGCTTCTGCCAATCAACGTCCCCTGTTTCTTGATCAATTAAGGTTGTGTCAATTTCAACCTCAAGACTTTCTTGAGCAGCATGGGTAGGACGATAGTTTTGAAAACAGATTTGATAACACAATTCCCAAATATCTATGCTGACTTTTTGACCATTATGTTCTAAGTCTAGCCGATATCCAGGGAATGGGTCTTGAATTTCCTGGTAAGTTCCTGTCCAAATCGATTCGTCTAATTGTTTACGGATATTGTCGAGGAGACGAATAAAAGCAGGTTGCATCAGAAGTTCAGCTTGTTGCCAAGCCATTGGATCTTTAATTTTAGGTCTCATGGATTTCAATTTTATAGGGATTTTTTCATTGTCTCAGTTCAGGTTGAAACTGCCAAATCTTGTTTAAATTAGACAGGGCAAACTAAACAATTAAGGGTTCTAAATTGTTACAATACTTAAAAAAGTTATGCTCAGTTTGATTAACCGATAAACGCTTCTATTTTACAGGAAACCTCTCAAAAGGAAGATGTAATTTGCCTCTGAAGTGAGTAAAAATTAGCAGGATAGGTGAAACCTTAGGGAAGTAAAGTTTAATGCTGAAGTTAAAGGATGAAGAAATAATCAATTAAAAACATTAGGGTTGGCTTCAAAATTTCTTCATTGTTTGCCTCTAGCCTTAAACTCAAACTCGAAGTTTCTTCAATTTTGAATCGACTGTTCATCGTAACTGAGAATGAACAAATTAAAATAAACAAATGGAAAATTTTGATAAAAAATCGATCTAATACAATCCAGATTTCTGCGAAAGCACGGAATTAGTTTAATTACAAAAACCCTGTTTTAAAACATTTTAGTTTATCAACTTTATCTGTAATGTTGAGTTCTTTTCGTTTGATTTTTTGATAGGAGAATAATAACCATGAATGACTGTCCCTGTTGCTCTTCTTCCATGCTCCGTCATATTGACCATAACCGAGTGTATTGGTATTGTTCTTATTGTCATCAAGAAATGCCTAATTTTGCCTTGGAGATTGCTCAGAATAAACAGAACTCTTCTGCTCGTCATGCTTTTAACCCCTTAAAAACTCGGAATCAGCGTTTGACGAAACTGGCGTTAAGTTAAATTATCACAACAGTTATTTTTTTTCAAGCTTGAGGTTCTTGGTTTGGGGTTTTACGAGTGAGTTAATCGCACTTGTTGAACCGCAGCTAACTGCATAAGTATCGGACTCATCCTTATTGTCAGGTGTGAAGCTCTAGGGATGAGTCCAGTTACTAATCTGCTATATTCAGAACTACTGAGATATTTTGTGGTGTAGATAACCTTCTACCCTACTGGGTGAAATATTCCGGGTAGGGTTTTAAAATCGATCAAAAACTTTTCTGTAGGGTAAAAATTACTGAATAAACTATCAATTTGATATAATGTTAGAACTGTCTGCCCTGGGACTATTACAGCGAGAACCCTTACATGGCTACCGACTGAAACAGCGACTAGAGTTGTTTCTCAGTAGTTGTATGAGTGTGAACTATGGAGCAATTTACCCCTTGCTCAAACGTTTAGAAGAACGAGACCACATTCAGGTATTACTGGAAGAGTCTGGGGATGCCGGAGCTAGTCGCAGAATTTATGCGATTACTCCTAACGGGTGTATTCGCTGGCGGGAGAAGATGTTAGAACAACCTCAAGAAAGCTGGGTTAAAAGTCGCGCTCGATTTTTAGTCAAATATTTCTTTTTTGGGGATTTAGAATCTTCAGAACGAGTACAATTAATTGAAAATCGCTTAAGAGTTTGTCATCAACGAAAAGCTTATTTAGAGACTCAAGAAATGGGGAATTTGGTGACGGACTCTTTCCAATCTGCAACTTGGGAACGTGCAAAATTCATGTTGGTATCAGAAATGGAGTGGTTATATGAATGTTTGGAAAAAGAAAATTTACCTCATTCCTCCTCTATCTCAAGAAAGATGTTGGGTGAGCTTAACATATTGTAACGTCTAGTCAAATACTAGATTGATCTGTTTTTTTCATCATTCTGCTCCGTAAAAACGACCTCAAATTTAGCTGAACAATGTCTTATTCTAAATCCCCGAAATCAACGACAAAAGAGCAGGAGCAAGACTGGGCTGGACAGGATAATCCTCCAATCCGAACTGACCTTAACCCTCAATCTTTACCTCCTACAACTGTCCCAGAATCGGCGGTTGTAAAAACAGGATGGTTATCCATTACTCTAGTTACATTAATAGCATTAGGTCTGGGTTTTGTCGGTGGACAATGGTGGCAAGCCAACCCAAACAAGCCGGAAAACTTAACAACAGACCAACCGAGACAGCCTAGAGGAAATGGGGTGAGAATTTCTGGGGTAGAAACTGCCAATCTTGAAGAAACTTCTGAATTTGTAGGGACATTAGAAGCAAAACGGGCGGTAGATATTAAACCGGAAATTGAAGGTCGAATTACTCAAATATTAGTAGAATCCGGGCAGATGATTCAACAGGGAGAAGCGATCGCCCGATTAAAAAGTGATAATGTAGAAGCGAGTTTAACCCAATCGAAAGCAAATTTAGTTCGCGCTCAAGCTCGTTTAGCTGAACTACAAGCTGGAAGTCGCCCAGAAGAAATTGCCCAGGGACGGGCAAAATTAGCTGAAGCTAAAGCCAGATTAGCCGATGCGGAGTCGGGGAGTATTTTAGCAGAAATTAATGAAGCTGTAGCTCAAATAGATTCGATTCGAGTCGAAGCTCAATTAGCAGAAAATCGAGTTAATCGTTTTGAAGAATTAAGCCGTTCTGGGGCAATTTCTCAGGATGAATTTGATGCGCTTGTGTCCCAAAACACCAGCGCTGAAGCAAATTTACAAGTCGCCCAACGTCGTTTAGAACAATTACAAAAAAATCGACAATCAGAAATTAATTTACGTCGGGCGGTTGTAGAACAGGAACAACAAGCGTTAAGACAGTTAGAAAACGGAACTCGGATTCAAGAAATTCAACAGGCGGAAGCACAAGTTGCAGAAGCCGCAGCACAAGTTCGCAGTATTGAAGTTCAGTTGCAAGAAACAGCCGTTTTAGCACCCTTTACTGGAATAGTTGGGGATGTGGATATTAAAGTAGGAGATTATGTGGATAAAGGGGATATCCTCACCCGTTTGACAGCCAATGATCAGTTAGAATTACGATTAGCTATTCCTTTAGAGCGTAAAGCAGATTTAAAATTAGGATTACCGATGCAAATGGTTGATGCTCAAGGAAAAGTATTAGGAACAGGACGGATTAGTTTTATTTCCCCATCCGTTAATCAAGACTCTCAAACGATTTTAGCAAAAGCGACGTTTGATAATGGTCAAAACTTATTTAAAGATGGTCAATTTGTGCGGGCTGAAGTTGTTTGGAAACAAAAACTAAATGCAGTTGTTGTACCGATGACAGCCGTTAAATTTCAAGGTGATCAACGCTTTGTCTTTTTAGCGGAAGGACAGGAAAAATTAACCGCAAAACGACAACCTGTTAAATTAGGTTTAATTCAAGGCGATCAAGCTGAAATTTTAGAAGGACTTCAACCAGGACAAAAACTTATTGTTTCCGGTACACAAAAATTATCTGATGGCGCAGCAATTAATATTTTATCTCCTAATTCTGCACCCAATTCTACAGGTCAACGTTAAAAAGTAGTAATCACTGATAACTGATAACTGATAACTGATAACTGATATTATGTTTACTAATTTTTTTATTAAAAGACCTGTTTTTGCTTCGGTTTGTTCGTTGTTGATTATTATTTTAGGAATCGTGGGTTATACTCGCCTTCCCGTGCAGGAATATCCTAAAATTGATCCGCCCATTGTTACCGTGACAACGAGCTATCCGGGGGCGAGTCCCCAGGTTGTTGAAACCGAAGTTACGGAAATTTTAGAAGCCCAAATTAACGGGATTGCGGGAATTAAAACATTAACCTCAAGTAGTCGAGAAGGAAGCAGTTCGATTTCGGTTCAATTTGAATTAGATCGAGATTTAGAAGTAGCCGCCCAAGAAGTTAGAACTCGCGTAGCCAGAGCCGCAAGAAGATTACCGGATGAAGTCGATGAACCTGTTGTAGAAAAGCGTTCTGGAGATGATGAAAGAATTTTATGGATTGCATTATTTTCTGACAATTTATCTCCTTTAGAATTAAGCACTTATGCCGATATTTATATTAAAAATACCTTAGAAACCGTTGATGGTGTTAATAGTGTTTTTATTGCGGGAGAACGCCGTTATGCCATGCGATTATGGTTAGATCCGGTTAAAATGGCAGCCCGTCAAATTACCGCCTTAGATGTTGAACAAGCCTTAAGAAGACAAAACGTTGAAATTCCCAGTGGTCGAATTGAAGGAAAAGAAACAGAATACCCCGTCCGCACCTTGGGAAGATTACAAACCTCCCAAGATTATGAAGACTTAATTATTAAACGTAATGACAATGGAGCGCAAATTAGAATTCGAGATATTGGACGGGCAGAAATTGGGGCACAAGATGATCGAGTCATTGCCCGTTTTAAAGGAACTCCTGCGGTTTCATTAGGAATTAGTAAACTTTCAGATGCTAATTTACTTGAAGTTGCCAATGGCATTAAAGCGAAATTAACAGAATTAGAAAAAAGTTTTCCCGAAGGACTCAGCTATCAAGTTGCTGTGGATTATTCCGAGTTTGTAAAACTTGCGATTGAAGAAGTTTGGATTAGTTTGTTAATTTCGATTGGATTAGTGGTCTTAATTATCTTTTTATTCTTAAGAAATTGGAGAGCAACTTTAATTCCAGCGATTACCATTCCCATTTCTTTAATTGGTGCATTTAGTGTCATGTTTTTCCTGGGATTTTCCATTAATACCTTAACCCTATTTGCCTTAACCTTAGCAACGGGTTTAGTCGTGGATGATACGATTGTGGTCTTAGAAAATATCATCCGTTATATGGAAGAAAAACGGCTAGAACCTTTTCCTGCAACCTTTGCAGCCGTTGGAGAAGTGGTGTTTGCCGTGATTGCAACCACAGTGGTTTTAGTTGCGGTATTTGTTCCCGTTGCCTTTGCAGGTGGAACCAGTGGACGATTATTTAATGAATTTGCTTTAACTTTAGCAGCTTCTGTTGTTTTTTCAAGTATTGTTGCCTTAACCTTAGCTCCTCCCCTTTCTGCCCGTTTATTACGTCATGAAACCCAGCCAAAGGGATTGATGAAACTCCTAGCTTTACCCTTGGATTTATTTGAATGGGTTTTGAATAAAATTACTAGCATTTATGCTTGGACTCTCCGAATATTAATGGGATTGAAACCCATTTTAATTTTAGGATTTATTGCCTCTTTAGGCTTAACAGTTTGGTTATTCTTACAATTACCTCAAGGGTTTTTACCCACTGAAGATCGAGGTCGAATTTTTACTCCGATTACGGCTCCCGAAGGGGTCAGTTTAAACTATACAAATCGCGTAGTACAGCAGGTTGAAAAAATCTTCAGCCAAGTGCCAGAAGTTGAAAGTTATTTTGCCATTGCTGGTTCTAGCCGAGGGGCAGCCCAAGCCAATACAGGATTTTCTTTTGCCCGTTTAATTCCTTGGTCTGAACGAACAAAACCAGAACAATCTCAACAATCTCTGGTTAAGCAATTATTAGGTAAATTTTCAACAATTACGGATGCTTTAGTATTCCCCACTAATCCAGGAGGATTACCTGGAGGAGGTCAAGGTCAACCGATACAATTTGTTTTACAAGGCAATGATTTAGAACAATTAGCCCAAGTTTCTCAAGACTTTGTAATTCGGGCGCGAGATTTACCGGAATTAGTCAATATTGACACCAATTTAAAACTTAATAAACCGGAATTAACCCTAACGGTTGATCGTTCCCAAGCCGGAAATTTAGGGGTTTCGGTACAGGATATAGCTCGAACCTTACAAATTTTAGTTGGAGGTCAAGAAATTACGAATTTTAATCAAGGAAATCAACGTTATGAAGTCGTAGTTCGAGCCGATGAAAAGTATCGAGCCAATCCTGAAGATTTAAAGGAATTATATGTGCGTTCCCAACAGGGAGAAATGATTGCCTTGAGTAATTTAGTCACGATTTCAACAGCCACAACACCGCCTCAAATTAGCCACTTTAATCGCTTTCGTTCTGCAACTTTAGAAGGCAGTCCTGCACCCGGAGTGAGTTTAGGAGTCGCGTTAAAGGCATTGGAAAATCTAGCCCAAGAAATTTTACCGCCTGAAATGCGAACCTCTTACTCTGGAGAATCTTTAGAATTTCGAGAAGCGGGTGATGCTACTAACTTTATTTTTGCTCTCGCCTTAATCTTTATTTTCCTCACTTTAGCCGCCCAATTTGAAAGTTATATTGACCCCATTATTATTTTATTAGCCGTTCCTTTGTCGTTATTAGGAGCATTTGGAGCCTTATGGATTGCCCAATTAGACTTAAATGCTTATAGTCGGATTGGGTTAATTATGTTGATTGGATTAGCCACTAAAAACTCAATTTTAATTGTAGAATTTGCCAACCAACTCCGAGAACAGGGCTTATCTATTCAACAAGCTGCCTTAGAAGCTTGTCGGTTACGATTTCGACCGATTATGATGACAGCTTTATCGACCATTTTAGGGGTTTTACCTTTGGCGTTTGCGACAGGGGCAGGGGCGGGGAGCCGAGTCGCAATTGGAATGGCTGTGATGGGGGGAATGTTTGTCTCAACGTTTCTGAGTTTATATATTATTCCGGTTTTTTATGTCATTGCCACAAGTCTACAATCCCGCTTGATGGGGCATAATTCTCACTCCCAAGATTGGGAAAATGTCGCCCTGAATACAGACAGGGGATCTTATTCTAATGGAAATGGGAGTAGCAATGGAAACGGTAAGGTTCAGTCTGTTATCTATTCTGGGGATCACTCAACAAAATCTTCACACAGTTCGGATAAAACCCGAAATTTATAAAGGAATTGTGTTGATGATTCTGACAACTTTTCCCTTGTTGCAACTGGGTTAATAAGTGTATAATATCGTTAACATAACTTAATTCATAAATTGTTAAGTTATGATGATTTGATAACATCACAAGATTAATCATTGCCATCAGGGTTGCATAGAACCATCAGGACAAATCTATCTAAAGTCATAGATGACGTTTCTGATTTCTAATTGGGCTTGGGGCTCTTTCCCTTTCCCTCTCCGTCTCCCTTACCCTTAACTGAAAAGTTAAGAAATTTGAAAACAGTCCTTTAAAACCTCACTTTAATAAAATACCATGCAAACAGTACACTTGCCTGTAGATTCCATTAAGACTGAAATTTTATGTAGTTATAAAAACCCCACCAGACAGGTGCAAATTCTTCGTTTGCAAAGTACCATTCGGGGTTATTTTGAACGGGTTGTTTTTCCGGGAGAATATTGCTTATTTGTGGGCGAATCTCACACAGATTTGGAAGTTTATTCCAGTGGAGATCCGACCCGAATTGAACTCGAAAAAATCCCTTGTGATTCTTTAAAAGTTGAAGAAACTGAATAACGTTCTAACTTCGTAGTGAGGCGTTTACCCCTCAATATCTGACTCAAAGATAAAGATACGTGAACACCTCACTACGGGGGAAAAGGGGTTAATGATTATAAAACTTGGTATTTTGATCGAGCAAATTGATATAATTTCCTCCAGATTAAACGGTTTGTTAAGACGACTAATAACGAGAGTTTATAAATCCTAGCGGCTTCCAATAATTCTGAACGAGAATTTTTAGGTACAATATCATATAAACTTGTATTTTTTTGGAATAATGCTGACTGCGGGAACTCTGCTTAACCGTCGGTTTCGACTCAAACGCCAACTCAATGAAAATCCTGTTCGCCAAACTTGGTTAGCAGATGACTTAATGCTGAAGGATAAAGTTGTTGTTAAATTATTGGCGTTGGGAGGTTCAATGCAATGGGAAGATTTAAAATTATTAGAACGGGAAGCCCAAATTTTAAAACAATTAAATCATCCGCGTTTAGTTAAATATCGAGATTATTTTTCCCTGGATGAGCAGAATGTCTGGTTTACCTTAGTCACTGAATATATTCCTGGTTCTTCCTTAAAACAAAAATTAGAAGAAAATCATCGTTTTACCCAACAACAACTCTACTGGATAGCTTTTGAAGTCTTAGAAATTCTGAATTATTTGCATCAACTCCATCCTCCTGTATTGCATCGAGATCTTAAACCGAGTAATTTAATTTGGGGAGAAGATCATCATATTTATTTAATTGATTTAGGCGCGGTTCAACTTCAACCTAGAACTCCAGGGTCAACCTTTACCGTTGTCGGAACTTTTGGTTATACTCCCATTGAACAATTTGGAGGTTTAGCGGTTCCCGCTTCCGATTTATATGCGTTAGGAGCCACATTAATTCATCTGTTAACCGGAATTCCGCCAGCCGAATTACCCCAGGAAAACTTTAAAATGAAGTTTAACGCGGACATTCTAGATCCCGCCTTTAAGAACTGGTTAGAAACCTTAATAGAACCCGCCGTCAACTCTCGGTTTTCCTCAACTCAAGGAGCTTTATATGCTTTAAATTATAAACCTAAATTTCCTTCAAAAACCACCTCTGAACCTTCTATCCAGTTATCTCAATCTTCTAAGGAGTTTAACGTTAATATTCCCTCCCGGTTTTCATTACAATATATTTCTCCAGTTCAGAAAATTTTAGGCAATCCGATTCAAAGTGTTAAAAAAAGGTTACAATTAATTCCGGGATCTATGCCTATTAAAATATTAGGATTAAGTGCGATCGCTGCTTTAATCACTTACCCCCTGTATAGAGTTATAGAACCCTCTATCTTTACTGAAATTAATTCAAGTTTAATCATTCTATTTTATTTAACATTATTAGGAATTCCTGTCACTGTAGGATTATTAATTTATAAAGCTTTTCTGGATTATAAACCTTTTGAAAAAGTCCAACTTAATTTTAAAAATAAAAAATTTAATATTTTTTGGTTTTCCTATTTCCCCATTCATAAGCAAGGAGATATTTCCCAAATCCAACAAATTAATTTAATTAGAACAACCGATGATAAAGGTAATTATTATCCGAGTTTAGAAATTGTTACCCAAGAACCCAATATTTTCTTTTTATCCCGTCGCAAAACCTATCGTTTTGGACATCAATTACCCGAAGAAGAATTAAACTGGTTAAAACAAGAATTGCAAAAATGGCTTGCTTCTCAATCCAATCTCCACTAGACTGAATTCGTCTTATTAATCAATTTAGGATATTTAATTTTATGGGATGGTTTGAACGTATTTTTGGCACCCTTACCGGTGAAGTTCCCAGTAAACCGTCTAACGATACGGTACAACAAGCAGCCGCCAATACTTCCCTTCCTCCAGAACGGATTGGAATTGCGGGAGAATATGACGAAAGCGGTCTGGCTAAACGGGTTGTCTTAGCCTTTGACGAAGATCCTGAACTCGATGATATTGGTTCCTTGTGGGTCGCTCAAAAAGGGGGAACCGTTATTCTCAAAGGAAAAGTTCCCAGCCCGGGTTTTCTGGAAAAAGCCGTCAATATTGCCCAATTCCAACCCGGAGCCGTGAGCGTCGATACTTCTCAAGTCACCATTGGCTAGGAATATTAACCGTTGACTTCCCCTGCTCCTCCTCCCTCCTGATTTGTCCTGAAAAATTCATAAATTTTTGTTAAGTTTGCTCATCTGACCTGAAAAAGTGTAACAATGAATACAGAAATAAAAAAATCGTTTAAAATTTATCTTTTAGACAGCCTCTTTAAAGCTAAGGTCAGGAGAAACAGATATGAAACTCACCTATCGTGGCAATCAGTATGACGCCTCTTTTCCCCCGGTTGATGTGGTGGAAAGTGAACTAACAGGTAAATATCGGGGTCAAAGCGTACAGTTTAGCTATCCTCGTCATATTCCTGTGCCTCAAACCACTCAACCCCTAAAATATCGGGGTGTTTCCTACAGCAAAACAGAACCAGAACATCCCTTCAAGGAAGTTACCCCTTTAACCCCCACCGAAATTCAGCCTGTAGAAGCACGACAAGGTATAACACTGCGGTTAGTGACGTTTGAGAAAGCTCTCGACGAGAACTTAGCCAAAGTGCACTCCGATCATTTATGCCGTTTATTAGAGCGGCGACGTCAAGCGGCAGTTGCACGGGGCGATCTGAATCTCTTGCGCCAGTTAGACTTAGAAGCAAAAGAAATTGCCTGCTAAGGAAATCAAGATCTAGTCGGGCTTAAAGGTTCTCATAAACCAGCTAGTCCCAAAAAACTTAGGAATATTGCTCGCTTGCTCTAAAATTGTTTCTGGACTTGTAGACAGAAAAGAAGCCTTATGTCCGTTCTTCGTAATTTGATGGCTGTGGGAGTGAGTGGAGCAATTACATTAATCAATGTGGGGCCAGGAACGGCTGTTCCTTCCCCCATTGACTCTCAAGATAATTCGTCCAACTCCAACACAACTCAACCCCAAGAGTTTAAACAAAATCCTCAAGACTCTTATCCTACGGCTCCTATAGAAGCAGAAGCCAACCTTGATTCCTTCTCTCCAAAGGCGACTGATTCCCCGGAGAAGACTTCTGATGCTGTACCGTTAGATCTCACTTTAGACAAAACCCCTCAAAAGGGACAACAGATTTCCGTCTCTACATCTGAACTTCCCCATCAAAACCCAGCAACAAGCGTTTCCCCATCTATGGAATCAAGGGTTGCTGCTCAGGGATCTTTACCTTTAGAAATCCTAACCTCAACATTTAAGCAAAATCCGACAAAATCTCAACCTGTGGCTGCTTCAAGCCATCGCTTGATCGAGAATTTCTCGACACCGAAATCCTCTGGGGTATCCGAATCACCTACCCCAGTTTTTAAGCAAAATCCGACAAAAACCCCTGAACAATCTGTTTCCCCCTCGACAGCATCGACTGTTGCTCCTACAACTTCAGAACAACCGACTGTAACGCAACCAAGTGCAACTTCGACATCCAACACAACCGGATCAGGAGACAGTACACAAACCCAAACCCCTAGTCAAACCCCTAACTTTAACTTACCCCATCCCTTAAGCAATCATTCCTTATCCGCAGAAAGCAACACTCCGTTACAGGTGGAAACAGCATTACCCAATGCCTCTACCCAGGCTGCAACCCTGACTTCTCCTTTATTACCTTCAAGTGATAGAGGAAAACAATCTCAACCCACTCAACTAGCTCAAGTCAGTACGCCAGCCTTGACGGTTCCTGACTTGACCCCCCCGACAACACCCTTTCCGCCACCAACTCCCAACGGAACGTTACAAACCAATCCCCCGGCCATTTTGTTTCCGAGTCCCAATCCTTTATATCGGCCGACCTTACCGGATCAAGTTAATATTGAGGAAACCGTTCCGGTGACGTTACAACAAGCGATTGATTTAGCAATTCGCAATAATGAAAATGTCAGCATTGCCCAACTACAAGTCGAACAAAACTTGGCAGCTTTGAGGGAAACTCAAGCCGATTTATATCCGAGTTTGATCTTTCGCTCCAGTTTTGGTCGGACTGTTTCTGCGTTGCAAGACTTACAAGTTCGAGCTAGGAACCGCGCTATCCGAGTTCAGCGTTTCAATAATCCTGAACAAGCTGATCAATTACCGTTTCAGACCTTTTATGGTTCCTTTTCCTTTGATAATTCCCTGCAATTGCAGTATGACTTAGGGATAAATGGATTGAGAGGTTCCAGAATTCGGGCTTCAGAAGAACAGTTACGCATTTTTGAGTTAAGGTTAGAAACGGCCATAGAAGAAGTTCGATTTGATGTGGCTCGTGCCTATTACAATCTACAAGAAGCCGATGCTGCTGTTGAAATTCAAGCGGCTGCGGTACGGAACTCCCAAAAGAGTTTAGAGGATGCAGAAGCCTTGGAACGGGCAGGCGTGGGAACCCGTTTTGAAGTGTTGCAAGCTCGTGTTACCCTGGCAAATGCCCAACAGGATCTGACTAATTCACGGCGAAATCAACTCCAAAGTCGGCGAGAATTAGCAGCGATTTTGAATATTGATGAAAATTCAAATTTATTAGCCGCCGATCCGATTGCTTTAGCAGGAGCTTGGGATTTAACCTTAGAAGATACCATTGTTCAAGCCTACAATAATCGGGCTGAGTTAGAAGAACAGTTAGCGGAACGCGATCGCGCTCAACAGTTACGACGAGCCGCCTTAGCTGCTACCCGACCTAATGTTACCCTAGCCGCGAGCTATAACGTTTTGGGATTTATTAATGATGATCCGAGTTATACTGCGAACCAAGGTTGGGCAGATGGTTATGAAGCTCAAGTTCAGTTTTCTTGGAATTTCTTTGATGGGGGTGCAGCCAAAGCTCAGGCTAGACAGAGGGAGTTAGATATTGGCATCGCTGACGAACGTTTTGATCAATTACTCAATCAAATTCGTTTAGATGTGGAACGGTCTTATTATGACCTACAAGCCAACTTTGATAATATTCAAACCGCTAGTTTAGGGGTGGAAGAAGCAACGGAAGCTTTACGTTTAGCTCGTTTACGCTTTCAAGCTGGGGTGGGAACTCAGTTAGAAGTGATTAACCAGGAAACGGACTTAACCCGCGCTCAAAACCGACTCCTCAACGCCATTATTGGCTATAACCGTGCTCTGTCCTCCTTACAACGGGCTGTCAGTAACCTTCCGGGTAATATTCTGTCAGATTATCCGCTTTAGTTATTCGTTAACAGTTAATGGATAACTGACAACCCATTTGTTAACATTCTGTAATAATTTAGAGAGAGGTTATGTTCATTAAGCTAGGACATTGCAATTGAAATGGCTAATATCAAATTCGTGAATGAAAATCAGGACGTAATCGCAGCCGATGGGGCTAACTTAAGACTTAAAGCCCTAGAAAACCGCATAGACTTATATACCTTCACTGGCAAAATGATGAACTGTGGGGGTTATGGTCAGTGTGGCACTTGTATTGTGGAAATTGTAGAAGGGATGGACAATGTTTCTCCGCGCACAGACGCAGAAAAACGCATTCTTAGGAAAAAACCGGATACCTATCGATTAGCCTGTCAAGCGATTGTTAATGGCCCCATTAGCGTGAAAACAAAACCGCAAAAGCGAAAGTAAATCAGAGGGGGATAGGAAATAAGGGAATGGGAAAGTTGATCAGAAAAAAGGAGTGATGACTAAAACCAAATTACTAATCATTGGATGGCGGGAATGGGTAGCATTGCCTGATTTGGGGATTGGAAAAATTAAAGCCAAAATTGATACAGGTGCACGTTCGTCGAGTTTGCACGCTTTTGATATTGAGATTGTACAGACCCCTGGTGAGCTTTCACAAGGTAAACAACGGGTTCGGTTTAAGGTACATCCGCTCCAACGGGATACCATCAATACAGTGAGCGCTGAAGTGGATTTACTCGAATACCGTCCCGTCCGTAATTCGGGCGGACAGACAGAATTACGACCTGTGATTTTAACGGATATTGAACTAATGGGAAAACGATGGTTAATGGAATTAACCTTAACCAATCGAGATGCCATGGGATTTCGGATGTTATTAGGAAGGCAAGCACTGAAAAGACGGTTTTTAATTGATTGTCGTCAATCCTTTTTAAGTGATTCTCAATAACATCAAAAACGCAACAGCCAAGACTAATTTTTTGTTATGAAAATTGCGATCTTATCCCAAGATAGTTCCCTGTATTCGACTAGAAGACTTAGACAGGCTGGGGAACAACGGGGTCATGAGATACAGATTATTGATTATTTAAGATGTCATATTTCGCTTAATTCTAAAAATCCTGCAATTATTTATGAAGGAAAACCTTTAGGAAAATTTGATGCAGTTATTCCTCGAATTGGGGCATCAAAAACCTTTTATGGAACCGTAATTGTCCGTCAATTTGAACTAATGGGAATGTTTACTTTAAATCAATCCCAAGGTATTACTCGTTCCCGTGATAAATTGAATGCGTTGCAAGCATTAGCCCAGGAAGGAGTTAAATTACCGAAAACCGGATTTGCAACGTCTTTAAAAGATATTGATAGTTTAATTAACCTGGTTGGAGGAGCACCTTTAATTATTAAATTGTTAGAAGGAACTCAAGGAATGGGAGTAATTTTAGCGGATACCTATCAATCTGCTAAATCAATTATTGAAGCCTTCCAAGGATTAAATATTGATATTTTAGTACAGGAATTTATTCATGAGGCAGAGGGTTCAGATTTGCGCTGTTTTGTGATTGGGGATAAAGTGATTGCAGCCATGAAACGTTTGAGTAACCCTGGAGAGTTTCGGGCTAATTTGCATCGAGGAGGGAAAGCAGAAAATGTTAAATTAACAACCGAAGAACGCAATATGGCTATTAAATCAGCAAAAGTGATGGGATTAAAAGTAGCAGGAGTCGATATGATTCGATCTGATAAAGGCCCTTTGGTTTTAGAAGTCAATTCATCCCCCGGACTTGAAGGCATTGAGATGATTACTGGAATTGATGTATCGGATAAAATTATTGAATTTCTGGAAAAAAATGTAATGATAGGAGGGAATCGGGAACACTTCGACAAGCTCAGTGTTTCCCAGGAAATCGGGAACAGAAAAAAAAAGAAGAACACACCCCCAGGGTTTGAGCATTAGTTATATAATATAATCATTTAAACTTGATATAAAATAGTCAAAAGTATTAACCCTATAGCAAGATTGCCCATTCGTAATTCGTAATTCGTAATTCGTAATTCCCTGTTCCCTCTTTAATGGAGATAAACCCAATGGCACTAACCGCTCAACAAATCGCAGATTTAATGCCAGATACCAGTCAACTAGAAAGTGATGAACCGGAGATGGAAAGTTCTTTACATTATTTACAATTAGCCTTGTTAGTCGCTGGTTTAGATTGGCTCTGGCGAGATCGAGAGGATTATTTTATTGGAGCTAATTTAACCATCTATTATAGTCAACAACAACTCAAAAATCGAGAATTCAGAGGACCGGATTTTTTTGTAGCTAAAAATACAGTGAAACGTCCTCGTCGGTCTTGGGTCGTTTGGCAAGAAGATGGGAAATATCCCGATATTATTATCGAATTACTCTCAGATTCTACCGCTAAAGTTGATCGAAAAGAAAAGAAAATCCTGTATCAAAATCGGTTTAGAACCCCAGAATATTTCTGGTTTTCTCCCGAAGATTTAGAGTTAGCTGGATTTCGCTTAAGCGGTGAAGAATATCAACCCATTTTGATTAATGAATCAGGGTTATTATGGAGTGATGTATTAGGGTTGAATTTGGGAATTCATAACAATCAATTGCGTTATTTTAGTCCAGAAGGTGAATTAATTCCCACTCCAGAAGAAGCTGCACTCCAAGCTCAAACCTTAGCGGAAACTGAACGTCAACGGGCTGAAACCGAACGTCAACGGGCCAAACGTTTAGCCGAACAACTGAGAGCATTGGGGATTAATCCCGACTAAGTGGGTTGGACTATGGTGATCTCAAAATCTCCAAAATTCTGATTAATTCCTGATTCTCTATTAATCTAATATGAAATCCTGAAATCGGTGCTACTTATGCTCCCTAAACCCCTAGAGACGTTCCATCGGTAGAGACGTTCCATCGGTAGAGACGTTCCATCGGTAGAGACGTTCCATCGGTAAGCTGTCACGCAGTTAATTTTTTTGCCCAAAACCCTTGCTGCAAGGACTCTAGCCTACAAAATATCAAATTTAGATGCGTAGCAGCTTAGAGACGTTCCATCGGTAGAGACGTTCCATCGGTAGAGACGTTCCATCGGTAGAGACGTTCCATCGGTAGAGACGCGCCATGGCGCGTCTCTACACAATACGGATGTGTAGCAAACATTTAAAGATGGAATATAAGTTGCTTGTTATTAGCTTAGGAGGGTTCAAAATCATAAGATTTGTAACTAGCAACTTGTGTTATTACTTTAATGTTATGATTAACTAATAACAGGTAATCCTATCTCCACATCTGATCTCTTTTACAGTTTTCTCCTGTTAATCATAGGGGACAACTTGCCCAATAAATTTGTCCTACGAGATCATCCTGTGGATGATCTCAATTTGGTTTTTATTGTTTGCCTGTCGTACCAAAAATCAACCAGTGCTAACAATGAATGAAGGAGTAAGAAGATGTCTAGTTTTACAACGCTTCAATTGACTAATAATAACGCTGATGATGAGCGTCCTAGTCTTTCAGACAATCAGGTTGCTTGGCATCAGTGGGATGGGTCTGCCTATCAAATCTATTATCATGATGGTGCTAATAGTATTCCCTTGACTAATAGTTATTTTAGCAATGAAAATGCAGAAATTTCAGGTAATAATATCGTCTGGTACTCCGGGGGATTATCTGGAGTTTCAAGTATTTACTTATATAATGGCAGCACCACAATTGAATTGAGTGATAATTCGTATAACACAAATTATAACGGCAATCCTCAAATATCTGGTAATAATGTCGTCTGGCCAAGCGGTAATGAAATTTATCTTTACAATGGGGCTAATGTCATTCAACTGCCTAAGAATGACTCTGAGGAACTCAATATATATAAAGAAGTACGTGATCCCAGAATATCAGGAAATAATGTCATTTGGTCTGGTTGGGATGGGACTGATTATGAAATTTATCTTTACAATGGGGTTAATACCACTCAACTGACTAATAATGACTATGAAGAACTAGAACCCGAAATATCAGGAAATAATGTCGTTTGGTTTGGTTGGGATGGAAATGATTATGAAGTTTATCTTTACAATGGAATTAATACCACTCAATTAACCAATAATACTGAGGGTGATGATTCTCCCCAAATATCAGGAAATAATGTCGTTTGGAATGGTTGGGATGGGACTGATTATGAAATTTATCTTTATAATGGGATTAATACCGTTCAATTAACCAATAATACTGAGGCTGATGAGTATCCTAAAATATCAGGCAATAATATTGTTTGGGAGACTTTTGATGGAAATGATTATGAAATTTACGCTTACGATGGCAGTAGTATCCTCCAGTTAACGAATAATAATTCTGAGGATAAGAACTATGATATTTCTGGCAATAATATCATCTGGCAAGGTTCGGATGGTAACGATTGGGAAATTTATAAAGCGACCCTATCTTCAAATATTACCCCAACCCCAACTCCAACCCCAAATACAAACGATACAATTTATGGAACGGCTGGGAATGATCCGATTAGCGTCGGAATTGGGGATGATCTAGTCTTTGGAAATAGCGGTAATGATGCGATTAATGGGGAGCAAGGTAATGATACTCTATTCGGCAATCAAAATGATGATCAACTCAATGGAGGTGATGATCAAGATCTTCTCTATGGAGGTCAAGACAATGATAACCTCTCCGGGGGTTTAGGTCAGGATCAAATTTTTGGGAACAAAGGCAATGACAACCTAGAAGGCAATGAAGGGAATGATAATCTCTATGGAGGTCAAGACAATGATAACCTGTCCGGTGGTGCGGATAATGACCTGTTATCGGGAGATAATGGGGATGATACCTTGACCGGAGGTGTCGGTGCAGACCAGTTCTACATTGCTCCCACCCAGGGAAATGACGTGATCACTGACTTTATCCCTGGAGAAGATTTGATCGTCTTAACAGGAGGATTAAGCTTTGAACAGTTAACCTTAAGTCAAGATAATACCAATACTTTAATTAAATTAGCTTCAACTCAACAAGTATTGGCTCAATTATTAGGAGTTAATTCGACTCAAATTAACGCTAACAATTTCTTACTCGGTTAACACCGAATCAGGAATCAGTTTGTTAATCATAACCTTTCCGGGGCTTTGGGTGAGGATCAACTCTTGGGGAACAAAGGCAAGGACAACCTAGAGGGTCATCAGGGGAAATCAGACTCCAAATCTCCACACCTGTGTAGAAACCTTACATACAAGGTTTCTACAGAAGTATTTCTGCCTGGATAGAAGCCTAAGATGAGAAAGGCGGGTTATAATTTGTTACGGAAGTTAGCAAAACTATAAGTTTTATGAGCAAACCTGCCGTGAATTCGTTTTTTGTGGGACGGGCCTTAGCGGAAGGACTGTACGAACAACTGGGAAATGGTCTGGCCAACTTCCTCAGCGAACTGGGGAAATTTGATGCGGAACAAAAAGAACATCTGCGCCAGTTTACCCAACAGGTGATGGAACGCGCCTCCCAAGAAGCGGGTACTGTTGTCACCGATAGTTCCTCCCCCTTTAACTCCCCCTCCTCTAACGGTGAACCCGTAGATTTGCAAGCCACCATTGACGAACTGCGGGCGGAAGTGGCGGAATTGCGATCCGAACTCCAACGCTATCGCAATCGTACCGTGTAAACTCTGTTGTAGTAAAAACACGCAGTTATTGGGTCAACTTAATTTTGGAAACGGTCGTGTCTGTTAATCACTCAATTCGGGGTTCCGGTGCGGAACAACGGATTAATCCGCCTTCTGTAACTCCCCTCCGCCAAAATTATGGAGGAAAAGCTTATCGTTGGAACCGCAAAAATTATTCTCGTCAACGACGTTTTATTGATATTTGGACGTTTGTATTGACGTGGTTAACTTGGTTGTGGATCGATGCTAAAAAATGGAGTTACCGGGGCGGTTTTACCGAAGAGAAAAAAAATGCTCGTCGTCGAGCACAAGCGATATGGGTGAGGGAAACCTTTTTAGATTTAGGGCCAACCTTTATTAAAGTCGGACAACTCTTTTCTACCCGTGCCGATTTATTTCCCATCGAATATGTAGAAGAACTCTCAAAACTCCAAGATAAAGTTCCCGCCTTCAGCTATGAACAAGCCGAAGAAATTATCCTAGAAGATCTCGGTAAAACCGTTCAAGATTTATTCCAAAATTTTGATCCGATTCCCTTAGCAGCAGCGAGTTTGGGTCAAGTTCACAAAGCCCAACTGCATTCGGGTGCAGACGTTGTTGTTAAAGTTCAGCGCCCCGGATTGAAAAAATTATTTGAAATTGATTTAGCGATTCTGCGAGGGATTGCTCGGTACTTCCAAAATCATCCTCGTTGGGGAAAAGGTCGAGATTGGGTTGGTATTTATGATGAATGTTGCCGGATTTTATGGTTAGAAATTGACTACCTGAATGAAGGTCGAAATGCTGATACATTCCGCCGTAATTTCCGCGATTGTGATTGGGTAAAAGTGCCCCGAGTTTCTTGGCAATATACCTCTCCCAGAGTCCTGACTTTAGAATATATTCCAGGGATTAAAATTAGCAATTATGAAGCCTTGGAAGCATCAGGACTCGATCGCAAAGAACTTGCCCAAATGGGAGCCAAAGCTTATTTACAACAACTCCTCAATCATGGCTTTTTCCATGCCGATCCCCACCCCGGAAATATTGCGGTCAGTCCCGGTGGTGAACTGATTTTTTATGATTTTGGCATGATGGGACAAATTACATCCAATCTGCGAGAAAAACTCATGGAAACCCTATTTGGGATTACTCAAAAAGATGGGGATCGGGTGATGAAATCCTTGATTGCGGTCGGAGCACTCGCACCTACAGGAGATATGGGGCCAGTGCGTCGGTCAATTCAATATATGTTAGATCACTTTATGGATCAACCCTTTGAAAATCAATCCATTGCTTCCATTAGTGATGATCTTTATGAAATTGCTTATGACCAACCCTTTCGATTTCCCGCAACCTTTACCTTTGTAATGCGGGCTTTCTCGACCTTAGAAGGCGTCGGAAAAGGACTCGACCCCGAATTTAACTTTATGGAGGTGGCACAGCCGTTTGCCATGCAGCTTATGTCTAATGGAAATCTTCCCAATACCGCTAATAGTATTTTTAATGAACTCAGCCGCCAAGCGGTTCAAGTCAGTTCTTCTGCGTTAGGCTTACCCGGACGCATTGAAGATACCCTGGAAAAACTCGAACAGGGAGATATCCGAATGCGGGTTCGTCTTGCGGAAACCGACCGGGTATTAAGACGGGTGAGTAATGTCCAAATGGGAACAAATTACGCGGTGCTGATCAGTGCCTTCACTCTATCAGCTACACTGTTATTGATTAGTGATAAGGTGGGATTAGCTCTCGTTGTATTATTCTTAGCTGTTGGTCTAGGAATTGCTTTCTTAAGGTTGTTGCGACGGATTGATCGTTTGGATCGGATGATGTAAATCAACGATTCCGTTTAGACTTTGAGATTTTGATTGATCCTGGCCCTCTTTAAACGCATCCTGATCAGCAGATATTGGAAAATTTTAGGATAAAACCCGCTTGGGAGTTTTAGATATCAACCAATATTTGTGTATGAAACGTTATTTCGCTGGGATGACGGATACAGGCAATGTTCGGAACGTCAACCAAGATGCTTACTATATTGATCCTGATGGCCGTTTTTTCATTGTTGCTGATGGTATGGGTGGACACGCCGGAGGTCAAGAGGCGAGTTTGATTGCCTCCCAAACCATTAAAGAATACATCCTTGAGCATTGGGAGAGTTCGGATCAATCCCCAATTCTTCTCAAAAATGCGTTTGTCGCCGCCAACAACGCTATTTTAAAGGATCAGCAAAAACATCCTGAACGCTCCGATATGGGAACAACGGCGGTTGTCGCCTTATTCCGAGAAGATGAGGAGAACCCTTGGTTTGCCAATGTCGGAGATTCCCGTTTATATCGTTTGCGCGGACATCAGTTACAACAAATTACAGAAGATCAAACTTGGGTGGCTCAAGCGGTGAAACGTAACGCCTTAACTGTTGATGAGGCTCGTTCTCATCCTTGGCGTCATGTTCTGTCTCAATGTTTGGGACGCGAAGATCTTTCGGAAATTAGTATTGATCAGATGGATGTAAAACCGGGGGATCGTTTGTTGTTGTGTAGTGATGGGTTGACGGAAGAACTTTCAGATACGATCATCACGGTTAACCTCAAATCAATTCGAGCTTGTGAAGCCGCCGCGAAGGCTTTAGTTAAAGAAGCAAAAGACCGGGAAGGGCGAGACAATATTACAGTGATTGTGGTCGCCGTTGGATCGGTAGAAAGTTAATCCCCGGTAATTGATAATGCGTGTAATGGGTTTGATCAGTGGAACCTCCGTCGATGGGATTGATGTCGCTCTCGTTGAGATTACGGGTTGTCAACAGGATCTGACGGTGGACTTCGTGACAGGAGCAACTTATCCCTATCCTTCGGAGTTGCGATCGCAAATTTTGCAGGTGTGCAGTGGAACCCCCCTGTCCCTGGCAGAATTAGCTCAATTGGATGATGCGATCGCCAGAACCTTTGCTCAGGCTGCCATGACCTTACAACAGTCCTCTGAACCGACCGAACTCATTGGCTCCCATGGACAAACGGTGTTTCATCGTCCTCCCCAAGGAACCCAACTCGGTTACAGTCTGCAACTGGGACGGGGGGAACTGATTGCCCATTTAACGGGGATCACAACGGTGAGTAACTTTCGGGTGGGGGATATTGCCGCAGGAGGTCACGGAGCCCCTCTGGTTCCCGTTCTGGATGCTTATCTGCTGCGTCATCCCCAATATCATCGCTGTATTCAAAATATCGGGGGAATTGGCAATGTCACTTATTTACCGAAACTTAACTCTACCCCGATCTTAGGTTGGGATACAGGGCCGGGAAATACGTTACTGGATTTAGCGGTACAATATTTTTCCCAAGGCACTCAAAGTTATGACAAAGATGGAGCTTGGGCGGCGACGGGAACGGCTTGTCTGCCTTTGGTAGAACAATGGTTACAGCAAGATTTTTTTCAGCAACCGCCCCCAAAATCGACGGGACGAGAATTATTTGGTTGGGACTATTGGCAACGGTGTTTAAGGGAACTAGAACCCTATAAGTTAAGTGCAGCCGATGTTTTAGCGACTTTAACTGAATTAACGGCTGCTTCAATTTATCACAGTTATTGTCAATTTTTGCCCCAGTTACCCGATGAAATTTTATTGTGTGGAGGGGGAAGCCATAACTGCTATTTGAAATATCGGTTACAGACTTTATTTAATCCAATTCCCGTTTTTTCCACTTCGGAAGTAGGCTTAAATGCTGATTTTAAAGAAGCGATCACGTTTGCGGTTTTAGCCTATTGGCGGTGGTTAGGAATCCCTGGAAATTTACCTTCAGTAACAGGGGCAGTTTCTGAGGTGTTACTGGGAGAAATTCACACTACCTTTACTCCCAACGTGATATTATGAAAGCAAAGAACTTCAATAGATAACATATAGATCTCACAAACTGAAGTTCTGTGTTTTCTATCGGTTAAAAATTTTCAGCCAAGGTGCTAAGAATAAGGGTGGGACTGTGGCTCACACATTTTTAATGGAATCTGGTCAATGGTTATTAGAAGGAAATTGGCTTGATCGCAATGAAATGCCGATAGCCGTTCGCGGAAAAACAGTTGTTGCTTGGCCTCAAAGCGACTGGTTTAGTATGGTGACAAAATTAGTGTTTCCCAGCCAGAATCGAGAAGATATTGTTTTACAGTATCGGGGAAGATTAGACAGTAACGAAAGAGAATATACCTTTGTTTTACAACACAGTCAATTGGGCAAAATTGAAGGGGAAGGTTTAGTCGGCCCTGAATCGATTGTGCAACGTTATCGAGTATTAGGAGATGACCGCCAACGTCGCAATGGGTTTGAAACCCTGAGACAAGTTGATCCCAACCATTATTATTATTCTAGTGGAATCATGGCAGGACATACTCTGAATTTAATTAGTGTCATGGAAGCAACTTTAGAACGGAAATCATAAATCATCGTTTAGGATTAGTTTCCCATTTTAATCTCATTCACGGGTGAGTTAACCTAACGTGAGTTGAGAGCTTGACCCCGAAGAAGCAGGTTGACGCCCCATTACCCCTAACTTGTTCCCACGCCTTGAAAAAAAGTGAGAGATAGAGGTCGCCGACTGCGACACCTTCTGATTTTAATCTTGTACAAAATTAGGCTCCAGACCCCAATGGTGTTTGAGAAAATGCTGATACATATTTTCTCGCACCATCATGTGTTCATAGAGATTAATTAAAAATTCCTGCGCCTGTTCTCGGCTCATTTGACCGACTTGCAGCTTAAAGGAAGTCAGGCTAAATTGTTGCTCAAGAGATAGTTCTGCGGGTTGATTCATGATTAACTCCTATCAGTTCTCTAGTATTATTAATAACTGTAACAACTGTTTGACAAATTGTCCATTCTCCTCTAGGGAGATGCCTACTATGAAGATAGCAAATCTTTTGAGAGATGGTGTAGCACAGGATACGAGTTTTGACAAAAAATAGCAGGGAACAGGGAACAGGGAACAGGGAATAGGCTGGAAAAGACTTTTCTACGCGCGGTTTTAGCATCAGTCTATGTCCTAACACCCCAGACCTGACTCGTATATCTCGTATATCTCGTTAGACTGAGGGAAAATGGCAGGCTTAATCATCAGGAATCGTTCAAGTTTGATGTGTTAAACTTATATAGAGTATTGACGAATCTTATTAAGCTTTCAGTTCAGACTTATGAGGATGGGAAATTTAACATGACTCCTGCTAAGACAGATCAACCCAGACCCTTCTGGAGTCGATTTCGTTTTCTTCCCTACACTGTGCTAGGTATTCTAATTTTTTATTGCAATTCTACTTGGGATGCTAACTTTTTTGTTAAGGGCTATTTGACCATCCTTGAACTACAAACTGCTATCATTTTGTTATATTTTCTCATGGGTCGGCTTTCCAAAAGCCAGAACCTGAATAAAGATCTTTAGTTGCGACTCATTTTAATCTCATTAACAATTTTAACCCTTGACCTTCAGGAGATCACTCAATGAAAAATAAAATCGTAGCCGCGTTATTGGCTTTCTTTTTAGGGATATTTGGAGTTCATAAGTTTTATTTAGGGGAAAATTTAGGCGGAGTTGTTTATTTGTTGTTTTCTTGGACTTTTATTCCCGGATTTTTAGCCTTTTTTGATTTTCTAGGTTTATTGTTAATGTCAGATCAAGCGTTCAATGCTAAATTTAATCCAGGTATTCCTTACTCAGTTTTAGATGGAAGTCGTTCTGCACAGGATATTACTGTAGCACTAGCTCAACTGAAAAAACTTTATGATCAAGATGCCATTACCGCCGAAGAATATGAAGAAAAACGCCGGAAATTATTAAATGAACTGTAAACAGCAACAGGAGTGACATTAAACGTGTCCAATCTATCTCGATGGTTTCAGAAAGTTCCGCAGTGGTTATACTGGTCTTTATTTCCTGTATTAGGTGGGTTAGCCATTGTCTATGCAGGAAATAAAACCAAAACTCAATCTTGGATTTATACAGGGTTAGGGTTTGTCGCTGCGGCTTTTATTTTATCGAATACGTCTTTTTCCAGTATAGTTTGGATCGGTCAAATTATAACAGCGATCGCTTTGAGAAAAGAATTTTTAGCAAAAACTTTTCATAATCCTTTATCGAGTTCAAACGAATCTCATCTGATCCAATTAATTGCTAAACATCGAGATAAAATTGATATTAATAATTGCTCTAAGCATGATTTAGTATATGGATTAGATTTACCGATTGTTTATGCCAATGAAATTGAAGAAATGAAACGGGAAGGTTATAATTTTACAAGTTTAGAAGAACTTTCGGAATTGATTGGAATTCCTGAATCAACACTACAACGAATTGCACCGTTAATTTTATTTAGTTTTGATATCAATAAAGAAATCCATCATTCCTGGCGGCGGTTAAATGTGTTGTCAATGGATGAATTAGTTGAATTAGGACTAAACATCAATGCTGCTAAAATTATTGTTTTAGAACGTCAACGGCGTGGGGGTTATAAGTCTTTTCTGGATTTTAAAAAACGGACAAAATTACCGTTACATATCTATCGCCATATTTTATAAAAAATATAAAAAAATGACAATGAGAACTATCTAACTATTCCGGTACAATTTCCGTAACCACAGGAGTTCCTGTATTCCCGCCACTGACAACAACAGTATCATTTTCAAACCTACCAACGGCTTTTTCTCCCATTAAATTAAACGGGGGATCAATTTGACGATAGACCACATTTCCTTCGGCGGAAAAAGACTGTTGAGGAATATACCAAGTGAGTAAATTAGAATTGAGTTGTGCTTGACGTTTTGCGCCAATACCAACAACATTTCCAGTTAAATAAAAGATATTATCTTTTAAATCTCCCCAACCTTGATTAGCGGTGACAGTAACTTGTTGTTCTCGTTCAATAATGGTAATAAATTGAGGGGAACTAATGGTGCGTTTCTGATAATTCCATTGTAATTCATTACTTGAAATTTGTAACGGAGGTTGAGATAAAGCAATTTGGGCATTTTTTCTCAGGGTAGCAATTTGGGTTTTTAAATTCATGTCGGCGGTTTCTGCAATTCCCCGGTCTGTAACGGTTTGATTTTGATATCGTTCAATTTTGGTTTTTAAATTACTGCTTAATAGTTGTTGTTCCCATAACCAAACAATATGATCACTTTGTAACTTGACAACGGGATTTTTAGAACTAACCGTGGCTTTATCCCAAAATTCTACTCGTTTTTGACGATAAAAAACCTGAACTTCTCTAGCAATAGCTTGGAGTTGAGCATGATCTCCCGTAACACTATTCCGCACTACAATAATATTTTGTTGGACAATCCATTCTAGCTCTTTTCCCTTCAACACTAAGCCTGTATTGGGATCAGTTGCTACAATATTATTGCGTAAAAAAATCCGTTTGCTATTCTGTTCAAATTCTCCTTGATCTGCCTTAATTTTATACAGAAGTTTGCCTTGATCATATAATTCTCCAACCGGATTTTTCACGGTTGCCATTTTCTGATCTTTACTATAACTAACTTGTTGGGCTTTAATGTTCCAGAGTAATTTTCCTTGTTCATCAGCCTGTTCTAACGTAACATCATCTAAAGTTAATGTCCGTTCAAATTCTTTAGAAGTCTTTGATTTAGCGTCCGTTGAAGTTGGTTCGACGTTTTTTGGGGCGCAAGCAGAAATTCCGACTAAAATTATCACCCAAAGGAGTAACAACCGCATCTAATTTGATAACAGGGAACAGGGAACAGGGAACAGGGAACAGATAGAAGGTAAACCTATCTATATCCTAAGAATTTAGGATCTCAAAAGTTTAGGAATTGAGGAGTAAAAACCAGGAATACCATAAGTTTTTACTCCTGTGATTCTCCTAAGAATCTTCTATAATTTGCCCATCTATTAAACTAATTCCTGATAAAGGACGGTAGGTATAGTTGGGACTGCGGGGGGTTTTTTGGATATCTTCTTTGATCATTTCTAAATCAATATAGCGATCTGCGACATTAATTAAACTGTCACTGGTCATTGAGCGCAAACTCACGACTTCCACCCGCACCCCGCGATAACTTACAGAGTCCACCGCATAAGCTAAATCTCCATCTCCACTCACCAAAACGGCGGTGTCATAGGAACCCACTAAAGCCATCATATCAACGGCTATTTCCACATCTAAATTAGCTTTTTTAGAACCATCAGGAAGTTGGACTAAATCTTTAGCAATGACACGATAACCATTGCGTCGCATCCATAATAAAAAGCCTTGTTGCTTCTCATTGGTGCGATCTACTCCCGTATAGAAAAAGGAGCGTAACAACCGAGAACCAGCCGTTAAACGACATAATAATTTGGTGTAATCAATTTCGATTCCCAATTGTAAAGCGGCATAAAATAGATTAGAGCCATCGATAAAAATGGCAACTCGGCCCCTGTTTTCAAGAACTTGTTCAGGAGTAAAAAGTTCTCCATGATTGATATTATTCAACATTCTTATACCTCTTTTTTTATGAAAAAAATGATCTGAGTATGGGTAAAGTAAACCAAAACTAAACCAATTGAAAAGGATGTTTTATGTTAAACTAGACTATCACTTAAACGGTTTTGAATTAGGATGATGCTCCCTCTGCATCTTCCAAGCGTCTAAAGACAGGTTGCGCTTCCTGCAAGGGTTGATTAGCAGGTAACGCGCCCCAAACAGCATGGATGTCAAAGGACAGTGCTGTCGCTAGTATAGTCTGATCATTGAAATCGAGGGTGTATCCCAATTGTTGATAAATCCGAGTGCTAATATTGGGAATGATGGGGGACAAAAGATAAGCTGCCAGTCGAACGGATTCTAAAACGGAGTACAAGACTTGGGAAACCGCTTCCTGTTTTCCTTGCTTGTACAAACTCCAAGGAGCTTTATCATCAATGTATTTATTTCCGGCTTGAACTAAGGTGAAAATAGCCGTACAAACTTCGCTAAACGCCAGAGCATCATAGGCTTGAGTGACAGTATCTGCCAAGGTTAGACCGAGGGATTTCAGGGCATCATCCTTGGGGATATCCTCACCGTTAACATTAGGAACACAACCGTTAAAGTATTTAAACGCCATTTTCAGCGTGCGGTTGAGTAAGTTTCCTAAGTCATTGGCTAAGTTAGCATTAACGGTATGAATAAACCGAGTTTGACTATAATCACCATCCTGTCCAAATTCTATCTCTTTCAAGAAATAAAAGCGAATCGCATCAGCACCATATTGATTGACTAAAGCAACGGGATCAAGGGTATTTCCCAAGCTTTTGCCCATCTTCTTCCCATCTTTGGTCAAAAAACCGTGTCCAAAGATACGACCGGGAAGAGATAAGCCAGCCGACATCAACATAGCAGGCCAGTAAATGGCATGAAATCTTAAAATATCTTTACCAATCAGGTGTAAATTAATCGGCCACCGTTTCGATAAAGCATTTTCTAAGGTGGGTTCATCCTCTGGGTCAAGCAACGCCGTTATATAGCCTAACAACGCATCAAACCAAACATAAATGGTATGGCTTGGATCACAGGGAACCGGAAATCCCCAGTCAATATTAACGCGAGAAATCGAAAAATCTTGTAATCCTTGCTTAACAAAATTGATGACTTCGTTGCGCCGACTTTCTGGCTGAATAAAGTCAGGATGCTCTTGATATAAAGTTTCTAGCTGTTCTTGGTATTGAGACAGCCGAAAAAAATAGTTCTGCTCATCTCGCCATTCTAGGGCTTTATTGGTATGGATGGGGCAGTATTTTTTCTGTTCTAATTCTCGTTCTTCTTTGTATTCTTCACAGGCGACACAATACCAGCCTTGTTGTTGGCTGAGATAGATATCTCCTTGATTCCAAACCCGTTGAAAAAACTCATTGACGATGGCTTCATGGCGAGTTGCTGTCGTGCGACTAAAGCGATCATACTGAATATTCAAGTGTTGCCACAGGGAAGCAAAACCATCGGCAATTTGATCGCAGTGAGCTTGGGGAGAACGCCCTAACTCCTCGGCGGTACGTTGAATTTTTTGACCGTGTTCATCGGTTCCAGTAATTAATAGGACGGATTTCCCTTGAAGTCGTTGGAACCGAGCAATGGCATCGGCTGCCATTGTGGTGTAAGCACTACCAATATGAGGAACATCATTGACATAATAGAGAGGTGTTGTCAGGGTAAAGGTATTGAAATGGGTCTGTGTCAATTTCATATTAAACAGATAGAGGCTACCGATATTGTTCTTGTTAGACCCGCCTCAGTAGGGCGTTTAATTGGGTTTGAGGATTTCTCCTTCACGGATTTCTCCGTAATGTTAAGAGCACTTTTTATTGATGTCCACGCTCACTCTACAGGTGTAGAAATGTGCGCTTTTTAGGGTGTTTCTGTCTAGTACCTGAACAAAAATTTCACAGTACATGACACCGAAACTTATAGATTATAATATTTTCTTTAAAGTTTCTCAAAATTCTCAAACAAGTCTTAAGTTTTTAGCGCAAATGTAACCCGATTCAAGCTGTGTGTTGGTGATTCATGTTCTTTGATCAAACGGGATTGAGTTGTCGGTGGCTGGTGACAGGATTGGGAATACAGATGTTCATTTCCTATGAAGATCGAATTCCTGAAACAGGCCCTGCGATTGTGGTGAGTAACCATCGCAGCGTGATTGATCCGATTGTCTTAACCGCAGGTGTCGGTCGTACCCTTCGTTTTGCATCCCATCATTATATGGGTCAAGTCCCGCTTTTGCGTGAACTTGTCACGACATTTGGAGCCTTCCCCTTTGATGAACCTGAACATCGACCTCAACAGTTTTTTAAACAAGCAAGCCAACTATTAAACCAACGACAAATGGTGGGGATCTTTCCCGAAGGAGCAACCCCAATGTTACAACAAACTCAACCGAATGTTGTGGGAAACTTTCAACGGGGATTTGCTCATTTAGCGTTACGTTCTGGGGTTTGCAACCTAGCGGTTTTACCTGTGGCGATCGCAACATTAGAAGAACAAACCCTACCGTCAGCAATTCCATTAAGGTTACTGCGTGTCTTTGATCCGACCGAACCCTTGTTTGATCAACCGGGTTGGCATCCGATGATTCTCTATCGAAGAATCCGAATCTTAATTGGCCGTCCCTATTGGATTACCCCACGAGTACAACGTCAATATCAGGGGAAACAAGCCCGAAAAGCAGTAGAAGAGTTGACCCAGTATTGTCACCGGGAAATTACCGATTTACTTCGTCAAGGTAGCGTTTAGAATGTCCTCCACCGCCGTAAATCGTCTCCATAGAAATGAGGAATAGGAATCACCGATCACGGTAGGATGGACGATGACGCTATGCCATGACTACCATCCATGACCTACGACCAATCCGCCGAACAGCTATTAGAGTTAGCTGCCGCATCGGGCGCTGAGGCTGCGGAAGTGTTCCAATCTCAATCCCTATCCAAGCCGATATTTTTTGAAGCCAATCGACTGAAACAACTCGAAAGTAGCCAATCGGAAGGGACAACCTTGCGACTTTGGCGAGATGGCCGTCCGGGTTTAGCGGTTGCTTATGGCCCAGTGGAACCCCAAAAATTAGTTGAGCGGGCGATTTCCTTGAGTACCCTCAATGAACCCGAAACCATTGAACTAACGGAATCAACGACCCCATCCCAGTATCCTGATATTGGGGAATCTGTACCCGTTGAACAATTGGTCAGTTGGGGAAAACAGGCGATTGAATTAATTCGCTCTTCCTATCCCGATGTCTTATGTATGGCGGAATGGGATTGTGAAGTGGAATCGATTCGCTTGATTAACTCACGGGGACTGGACTGTCGCCATACCGATACCACCCTCAGTGGTTATGTGGAAACGGAATGGGTTCGGGGGGATGATTTTTTAGCGGTTTCCGATGGCCAAACCCAACGGGATTTTTTAGATCCCACCCTTCTCGCTGAACGAATTTTAATGCGGTTAAATTGGGCCAAAAATAATGTCCCTTCTCCCATGTCCCGGATTCCGGTCTTATTCACCGCTAAAGCCGCCGATATGCTTTGGGGTACTATTTCCGCCGCGTTGAATGGCAAACAAGTTTTGGAAGGGGCTTCTCCTTGGAGCGATCGCTTAACCACCCCGGTGATGTCTCCCCTGTTAACCGTATCTCAGGAACCTGACACTGGGCCCTACAGTTGCCCCTTTGATGATGAAGGAATTCCCACCCGTCCCATTACCTTTATTGAAAAGGGGGTTTTACAACTGTTTTATACCGACTTAACTACAGGTCGCACCTTGGGAAGTGGGACAACCGGAAATGGATTTCGCACCCATTTAGGCAGTTATCCCACTCCGGGGTTATTTAATCTGTTAGTAAAACCTGGAAAAAGTTCTTTAAATGAATTAATCCAAAGTTTAGATCGGGCGTTAATCGTCGATCAAATGTTAGGAGGAAGTGCGGGAATGAGTGGGGATTTTTCCATTAATGTTGATTTAGGATATCGCATTGAAAAAGGTGAAATTGTCGGACGGGTGAAAAATACAATGGTGGCGGGGAATGTTTATACAGCCCTCAAACAAGTTGTAGAATTGGGGGGTGATGCCTCTTGGAATGGGTCTTGTTATACTCCTTCGATTATTGTTGAAGGGTTATCAGTCATTGGTAAAGGTTAATCCGCTAGATTTTAAGAATTCTCCAGAATTGAGAATGCGATATCAGGTTCCCCCTTAAAATTTCCCTAAAATTATCATGATTCAATTTAATCAATTTACAGCCCTGAGCTTTGACTGTTACGGTACTTTAATTGATTGGGAAAGCGGGATTACTCCCGTTTTACAACAATTAGTCAAGGCTCATGGTATTACAATGAGTGATCAAGCGTTACTGGAATTATTTGCAATTTTAGAACCAGAAGCTCAAAGCGGAGACTATAAAACCTATCGAGAAATTCTCCGAGAAGTGGTACAGAAGTTCGGAGAACGTTTAGGGTTTTCTCCGACTCCTACAGAATTAGAGAGTTTAGCCAATTCAATTCAAGATTGGCAACCTTTTTCGGATACGGTAGAAGCGTTAAAAGCCTTAAAACAAAAGTATAAATTAGTGATTATTTCTAATATTGATGATGATTTATTTGCCCAAACCAACAAACATCTACAAATAGAATTTGATCATATTATTACCGCCCAACAAGCTCAATCTTATAAACCGTCTCCTCATAATTTTGAATTTGCTTTAAATAAAACAGGGCTTTCTTCTCATCAACTCCTGCACGTTGCCCAGAGTCTTTTTCATGATATTGCTACAGCCAAAAGTTTAGGATTAACAACGGTTTGGGTGAATCGTCGTCAAGGTCAATCTGGAGGAGGTGCAACGAAACCTGCCACTGCTCAACCGGATTTAGAAGTGCCGGATTTAAAAAGTTTAGTTAACTTGATTTTTGAGGGTTAGGAAATGGGTATCTTCCAAAATAAATAATTACCACTTCTACACAGATTACTATAGATGAGAAAAATAGCGATCGCGCGCTTCCGCACCAAAAAAGCGCATCGTTATGAATGGGAACTAATCAACAGTTAGAAAGTTTTTGGGAGTCATAATCTTGTTTTGATATTCAGCTAAGGTTGTGAGGGATAACAAATCTTGATCTCCTGTGATTAAATATTCAGCGTTACAATCTTTAGTCAGTTCTAAAAATTTATTATCATCTGGATCTCTACAGATGTTGATTTGAGATGTAGTCTCTATAAAATGGCTAGATTTTTTAACGACTTCTAAAAATTGTTCTCGGTCTTGATCGGAGATATATTTATTGAATTTAGGTTTGTAAATTCGGGTTTTTAATTCTTGGTAAGTTTCTTCGCTTTGAGCGATTTTGAATTGCTGATAAGCTTTATCTAAGGCTTGACGGGCTGTTCCATTTGGACTCAGGGCTGCACTCAGTAAAACATTAGTATCTATAACAATGAGTTTAGGATTCATCAGCAAGTAATTCTTCTAGGATGTCTTCGGTTAGTCCTTTGGCTTGAGCATTTCTGCCGATTCGGTCACAAACGCTCAGTAAGTCTTCATCTTGATTTGTGGGAGAGTTTTTCTTAATTTCTTGGATCAGTTGTTCTTGTTCTTGTGCTGTAAGTTGGAGGACAAGATTAAGAATTTGCTCAAAGGTTAGAGAAAGTTGATCAGTTGTTTGATTCATAATGGGTTATGGGTTTAAGGAATGGCAACTTGTCTAATGTCTATTTTATTTATCTGTTACTCTCCCCAGTATAACTTTAGGAATAACGGGATTTATTTTTCCGTAAATTTACTGATGACAATTGATCTACCTCAAGTTATTATGTTTTTTTGAGGGAATATTAAAGCCATTTATGTTAGAAGAAATTTATCACATTTTTATTTCTAACCCGATTGCCAGTCAGGGTGGAAACCGAAAAGTAACTCTGCGTTCAGGAAAATCCTATAATGTTATCATTCCTGAGCAACTTCAAGAAGGATATAAACTTAGATTAAAAAAAACGGGTTTAGCTCAAAATGATGTTCTGTTAATTCTTCATACTTTATACGATAAAAATAATCATTATCCCAAAATTATCAACAATTTAGTTAGAGATTACGAGATTAAGCAGGATAGCAAAATTAGATGTATACAAGCTTATGAAAGCATAACATCGGAGCAGTTAAATGATGATATAGCAGCTATTGATTTATTAGATTTTATCGTTACCAGCAATCAAAAAAATTTAGATTCTGAATTTTTTCAAAAATATCAATTAGCCAGCGAAAACTATCGCTTACTCTGGATAGAACAATGTTTAGAAAAAGCCTTAGAATCTGCTCATATTTCTGACGATCAAAAACAAGCTTTAAGAGGAATTTATCAATCTGTTAGAGCAGGTGAAGCTATTAGTGAGCTAAATTATCTTAACGATCTGGATTCAATTCTTACTAATTCTAATCTTCCCATAGAGGTTAAACAGAGATATTTAACTGCTAGTATAAAATCCAAAGCACTAACAACCGAATTATTTATTATTGATTTAATTGAACGAAATTTTTTATTGGAAGACGACCAAGAAAAATATTTATCAGTTTATATTCAAGTTCGAGATAATCAAAAAATTACTGACCTTCAGCAATTACTTAAATTAGAGAAATTAGTTCTAGGCTCAGATATTCCAGAAGAATGCAAAATTATTTATAAGTTAGCCTCAGATGGAGTGTTTGAGCAAAAGAATCAGGAAAACCCAGAAGATATTATAGATAAGGTAAAAACAGTTACTAAGTCTGTTAGAACAGCGGCTCAAGTTGTTCCAAACGCTCATGCAGTTTTGGGGAATTTAGGAGTACAAGCTGGAACCAAAGTTGCAATTGGAGGTTTAGCAGGTGGAGCCGCAACCAACGCAACACTCGCGGCTTTAGGAGGAGGTTCTGTTGCCGCAGGAGGTTTAGGAATGTTAGGCGGGTTAGCCGTTGTCACAGGAGGGGCGGCATTAATTGGAGCAGCCGCTTTAGTTTCAATTGTATCTGTTTCTCAAATGGACACACAAGATCGAGTGAATTTAGGTATCGCTGCGGTTGCAGGAACATTAACCAGCGCGGCGACTCTTGCAACGGCTTGGGCTGCGGTGGGGGCTTTTGGTGTCGCGGGTACAGGAACAGCCATTAGCAACTTATCTGGGGCGGCGGCTTATAGTGCGATTATGTCGGCTTTGGGTGGTGTGGGCGTTATGACAGGAGGGGTCGCTTTAATTGCTGGGGTTGCAGGGTTGGGAATTTATAAATTACTGAAAAATCAAAAAAATAATCCGAAACAATTACTTAAACAAATAGAAGCTAGGCTTTATACATTATTAGAACATCAAACTCATGATCTCTTAAACGTTTTTAACTATTATTTCTCAGAACCCAGCGATGAATATTTTTTAGCTCCTAATATTCCTCTCGATAAACTAGCAAACGCACTTTATAAATATGCTAATCTTAAACCTGGGGAAAGAGTGTTAGCATTCGTTGATCAAAGTATGTTCGGTTCAGGAAAAATGGGTTTGGTTTTTACTGAAAGTCGATTGATTTACCAAGAATTATGGGAAAAGCCAAAATCATTAAAATATTCTGATGTTCGAGATGTTGCTTCTAAGTTTCCTAAGTTTTATAATGATAAATTAGATTCTATTTTGCACAGTTTGTTGCCTGAGTTAAAACAAATCTATCAATTGAATACAATAGAAGTTTTAGAAAATAATACAACAAACAACTTCGTTAATTTAGATGATGAATTAATTCAAGAAATTCAGACAATGACTCAAATCTGTGAAGCTTGTATTTCTCTTAAACCAGGGGTTGAAAACCTGAATCATCTTTTAAAATCATAAGGAAATTAAACCATGAATTCAGTTGAAAATGAACTAGCTAAACTACAAAAACGCTTTCAAGAAGCAGCTAAAGTTATTGATGATTTAGCTAAAATTAAGCAAGAATTGGATCAATTATCAATAAAGTATCAAGACCAATTATTCAAAAACTCTATTAACTTAGATCAGATTCAACAACAGATTAAGTCTCTATCGAATGATTATCAAGAATATAAGAAATATTGGAATGAAAATTTTAATGTTTTAATTAAAAAGGATCAAGATATTTTGACTAAAATTAGCGAAACTGGAAATCAGACTGAATCTGAAATTGAACACAACAAAACTCAGTTAGAAAATTTAGAAAAAAGGTTAGAGGAAACTAACGTTTTTTTAGCTACATTTAAAAATAATGTTCAGTTGAACCAAAATTTAGCGATAGGTTCTTGTTTAATCGGGTTTATTGCCTTAATATTAAGCATTTATTCTATTTTATTTTTACCGAAAAATTATTCTAACACTTTACATTCTCCACAAGAGTCTAGTCCTATTATAGCTTCTCCTTCACCTGAAAAATCATCAATTCCAGTTAATTATTTTCGAGAAGCTGTTAATAAAGCTACCCGTGCAGCCACTTTAGCTCAATCTGCAAAATCTAAAGAAGAGTGGAATTTAGTTGTCAATGAGTGGCAAAGTGCTATTGATATGATGAAATCAACTCCTTCATCTGACCCTAATTATGAAATTGCTCAAAAAAAGGTCATAGAATATCAAAAAAATCTGAATTATACTCAACAACAAACTCAAGAATAAGTTTATCATTTGTCTGAGTCCCAATCGATCAAAATTTTAGAAGTATTGCCACCTTGCCAAAACCAACTAGGCTTATGTTAAGATGATATCATATATTGATATCGTAAGTGGATAAACTATGATAACGCTAATTAAAACAAATTATGAGCCTTAACAATAAACAGCGTCGAACGTTAGAATTAATTTTTACTGATCCTATCCCGACAACGATTAATTGGCAAGATATTGAAAATTTATTCCAAGCGTTAGGAGCAACTATTATGCAAGGTAGAGGTTCAAGAATTCGGGTTTTACTCAACAATGTTAGAGCTATTTTTCATGAACCCCATCCTCAGAAGGAAACAGATAGAGGAGCGGTCAAATCGGTTAGAGAGTTTCTAATAAAAGCAGGCGTTAAACCTTGAAAATCGAGAATAGATAACAGATTTTTTGAAGTTTATCCCACTGGTAAAAAATCAAAAAGTGTAATCAGACTCAACCCCATTTATCAAAAATATCTCAAAATATCATCCTTAATTTACCTCCAAACTCAGATATTAATTATGATCAATTACAAAGGTTATACGGCTCAAATTGAAGTTGATGTAGAGGCTGGAATTCTTTTTGGTCAAGTGCTAGATATTAACGATGTGATTACCTTTAAAGGAAAAACGGTTGAAGAAATTAGGCAAGAATTTAAGAACTCTATTGATGATTATTTAGAATTTTGCCAAGAATTAGGGCAGGAACCTGATAAACCCTTTTCAGGAAAACTGCCCTTTCGGACTACCCCAGAAAACCATCGCAAAATTTTCTTAGCCGCCAAAAAAGCAGGAAAAAGTATTAATGCTTGGATGGATGAAACATTAATTCGGGAAGCTAATCAAACGATTCAGACTTAAGCCGTTTTAAAGTTGTCCGAAACCTTTGCACGTTGCCCAGAGTATTTTTCATGATATTGTTACAGCCAATAGTTTAGGATTAACAACGGTTTGGGTGAATCGTCGTTAACCACAAAGCCATCATTGGCAATGGCCAGATCTAAACCTGAGTTAGGGAAATGAGGGAGGTTTAGGCGTGGCGATGTCAGCCAAAACCCATGACTAGACAGGAATTGAGCGGTTTTATAAAAAAAAATCAAAAAAACACTTGCCTAAATCAAAATAAAATGCTTAAATATAAAAATGTGGTTATAAAAAACAAATAAACACATCACCCAATACGGGGGCGTGGCGGAATGGTAGACGCTACGGACTTAAGGTAAATTGAGCCTTGAGGTGAGAAATTCCTCAAGTGTAAGCTCTCAAATTCAGGGAAACCTAAATCTGATACGTCAGACAAGGCAATCCTGAGCCAAGCCAAAGAATTTAGAAATGAGGGAATTTCCCCAATCTAAAATCAAAACTTTGGAAGGTGCAGAGACTCGACGGGAGCTACCCTAACGTGAAGCCGAGGGTAAAGAGAGAGTCCAATTCTCAACGCCAATGGGCAGTAGCGAAAGCTGCGGGAGAATGAAAATCCGTTGACCCTTACCCGGTCGTGTGGGTTCAAGTCCCACCGCCCCCATACCTAAAAATTATCAATCTGTAGGGTGCGTTTGACGCACCTTTCTTAGTAAAAGAATTCTAATTTATAATTTATATTATTAAAAACAATAGGAAAATACGATGACTCAAACAATCACTCAAGCAGAAGCTATTGTCGAGATGATTAAAACCTTACCGCTTCAACAACAGGAGGAAGTAATTAGTTTTATTGAATTTTTGCATTTTAAAGCCCAAAAACAAGAAATTCAACCTCCAGAAGAAGAACAACAAAAGATTTCAGCCTATGAAGCTGCTCAAGAGTTTGCGGGTTGCTTAGAAGGTGGCCCCTTTGACCTTTCTACCAATAAAAAGTATTTGCAGGGTAATTGGTAAAAAAAGACTATAAATACTTAAATTGATGATTAAGAATTAACTGTCTAATTCCCTCACTATCCAAGGGACGAGAAAAGAAATATCCCTGTCCATAATGGCAGCCTAATTGTTTTAATTCTAAGATTTGTTCCAAGGTTTCTACCCCTTCAGCAACAACACTCATTTTTAAATTAACCGCTAAATTAATAATCGTTTCTACAATTTCTCGATTTTCCGCTTTACTTCCTAATGGACTAACAAAAGATCGATCAATTTTTAAAATATCAATGGGAAATTGTTGTAACCGACTTAAAGAAGAATATCCTGTTCCGAAATCATCAATCGACAATTGAATTCCTAAATCTCGCAATTGTTGTAATTGGGCGGTAGCAGATTCAAAATGCTCCATAATCACCCCTTCTGTAATTTCTAACCGTAAAAGCTTAGCATCTAAACCTGTTTCTTGCAAAATATCATGAATCATATTAACAAGTTTAAGTTGAGCAAATTGCCGTCCCGCAACATTCACACTCATGGTCACATTCTGATTCACTAATTCTTCAATTTGCCATTGACGCATTTGTTTACAAGCAGTTCTTAACACCCATTCTCCTATAGGAACAATTAACCCGGTTTCTTCAGCTAAAGGAATAAATTGTACAGGGGAAACTAAACCCCGTTTTGGATGATTCCAACGCACTAAGGCTTCAAATCCGGCAATTTCTCCTGTTAACAATGATACAATTAATTGATAATTTAATAACAATTCATCCCGTTCAATTGCCCGTCTTAAATCTGTTTCTAACTGTAACCGACTGCGGAAATTTTTCTGCATTTTTTGATCGAAAAGTTGAGGAGATCCCTGTCCTAAATATTTAGCATGACGCATGGCTGTGTCAGCATCTTGTAATAATTCTTCTGCGGATTCATACAGATGTCCGCTACTTTGAAAATTAAAGGTAATTCCAATACTAGCACTCGTAAATACTTCTTGTTGTTCGAGTTGAAAAGGTTGGGATAAAGTTAGGGAAATGCGTTCTGCAATTTGAGTAGCGTCTTCAATCTCTTGAATATCTTCTACTAAAACGGCAAATTCATCTCCATTTAAACGGGCGACAGTATCTCCTTCTCGAACTGTATTGATCAATCGTTGACTTAAATCGATTAATAGTTGATTTCCTACGGCGTGTCCTAAACTATCATTAATGACTTTAAACCGATCTAAATCTACATATAAAACAGCAAATAAACTATCAGAACGGCGTTGAGAATGGGCTAAAGATTGTTGTACCCGATCAATAAACAAAGCTCGATTAGGTAAGCTTGTAAGTTCATCATAAAAAGCATTATAAAGTAGCTTTTCTTCAGCTAGTTTGCGTTGGGTAATATCTTCTACCGTTCCTTCATAATATAAAATATTGCCTTGATTATCATAAACAGAACGACTATTTTCCGAAATCCAAATCACTTGTCTATCTTGGCGATAAACTTGATATTCAAATCCCGAAATTTGACCCTGTTCTAGCATGATTTGGGTAAATTCTTGTCGTTCTTTAGGATTAACATATAATTGCTCTGAGATATTCCTAAGATTCTGGATTAAATCTTCGGGAGAATCGTAACCATAGATGCGAGCTAAGGCTGGATTAGCACTGAGATAATAACCATCAGGTGTAGATTGAAAAATTCCTTCAATAGCATTTTCAAAGATACTTCTATATTTAGCTTCTGCTTTTTGTTGCGCTTCTTCTGCTTGTTTTCGTTCTAATTCCGCCACAATTCGTCCCGCAAAAATATGAATCAAAGATTGGGTTCGATCTTCATTTTTGATCGGTTGATCATGGAGTAAACATAAATAACCAATAATTTGTTCAGAATGACTAATAATCGGAACTCCAATGGAGGAGATAACTTGCAATTCTACTAAGAATGAAAGATGAGGAAAGAGTTCTTGAACCCGGTCAGGAAAATAGGTTAAGGATCGAGTTTTATTAATCTCATTACACAAGGTTTGATCCAGATCAAGTTCTGTATTTTCTAAAAAGTGATCGCCGCCCCAAAAAGCCAAGGTTCGCACTCGTCCAGGTATTTCTTGTATAACTTCTGTGACAATAACATAGCGAAACCCTAAAGTTAACCCTAAATGTTGGGCTAAGGCGGGAAAAAATTCAACTCCGGTTACGGATGCAGTCTCTAAGATTAAGCTTTGTAAAACTGCCTCCATTTGTTGACGTTCTTGATTTTCCCGTTCTAATAAAGCATTGGTTTCTGCTAATTCTAAGACTCGTTTTTTTAGCTCATTTTGAGTTGTTTTTAAAGTTTTAATTAATAAATTCTTTTTGTCGGTTGTTCTTCCCAATAAAATAGCCGTTATCAAAATCAATAAAATCACTAAACTAATCCGAATGGGTTCTGGGGTGAATACACTAGGAACCCATTTTATCCAAGCGATATAAATAATATAAATAGAAATAACGCTGGTGCAGGCTAATCCGGTTTTTAATCCTCCTAAATTCGCACATAATATTACGGTAAAACCCATCGTTAAAAAGGGGATAGGAACCCGGAAACCCATATTTTTGGAAACTTCGATGGCACTGACAATCAAAATTCCCACCAATCCACCTATCCAAAATGAAGTTTCATATAAAATTTTGTGGATACCAGATCGAATTAATCTCAATTTCACGCTAATCTCCCGGTTTTACTACTGATTTTAAAGATAGAATATCATTGCATAGTGTTTAATAGTAGCCTGTTCAACAGTATTCTTAAAGGACAGTAAAAGTTGTAATTCAATAGGGTGAATATGGAAACATTTCTACAACGATATCAACAGTTTGGCATTCATTTGGGTTTAGAACGCATTCAACAACTCCTGGAACGCTTAGGAAATCCGCACGTTGATGTTCCTATCATCCATATCGCAGGCACAAATGGCAAGGGTTCTGTCTGTTCTTACTTATCTTCTATTTTGACACAGGCTGGTTATCATGTCGGGCGCTACATTTCTCCTCATTTAATAGATTGGACAGAACGCTTATGTATTAATGAACAACCGATTTCAAAACTCGATTTTTTACAAGTTTTACAACAAGTCGAACACGCAATTTCACCCGATGAACCTCCTCCAACTCTGTTTGAAGTTGTGACACTGGCAGCTTGGCTATATTTTGCCCAAAAAAAGGTAGATATTGCTGTCATTGAAGTAGGATTAGGGGGACGTTTAGATGCCACAAATGTTTGTGATCATCCTTTGGTCAGTGTGATTACTTCCATTAGTTTAGATCATCAAGAATATTTGGGTTCAACCCTTGCAGAAATCGCCTTTGAAAAGGCGGGAATTCTTAAACCTGGATGTCCGGTTGTCGTCGGTGTTTTACCACCGGAAGCGGAAAAGGTGATTCAACAGCGTGGGAGTGAATTGAACTGTCCGGTGACTTGGGTTAAATCTGCCGTTTGGGTTGGGGATCAAAATAGTCGTAGAGACGCGCCATGGCGCGTCTCTACAATCCCTATTGCCCGTTATCAGGGTTTAGAATACCCTTTACCCCTATTCGGCGAGATACAGTTAATGAATTCTGCGATCGCAATTGCAACAGCACAAATCCTTTGTCAGCAGGGATGGAATATTTCAGAGGAGGTGATTGCTAAAGGGATAGAAAAAGCTCAATGGCCAGGACGGTTACAATGGATGATCTGGAAAAATCATCGTTTACTGATTGATGGAGCGCATAATCCAGGCGCCGCAGAAGCTTTACGTCAATATGTAGACAATTTACCGATTTCCTCAGTCACTTGGGTAATGGGAATGTTATCCACGAAAGATCATACTAATATTTTTAAAGCCCTATTAAGACCCGGTGATCGATTATATTTAGTCCCTATTCCCGATCACCCTTATGCAGAGCCAGAACAGTTAGCTACTCTTGCTAAAACCTTATGTCCTGATTTAAACTATTGTCAAGTTTATCCCGATTTAATTCCTGCCTTAGAAGCGGCTATCACCGAGGAAAATACCTTACCTGTTCTCTGTGGATCATTGTATTTATTAGGTTATTTTTTCCAACTTCTTGAGAACAAATGAATTTCCGGTGTAGGGGCGAGGTCACCTCTATCTGTGTCAACTTAATATTCCATCCCCTTATAAACGCTACAGATGATCCCCCCCAACCCCCCTTAAAAAGGGGGGAGATGTGTAGCAAATATTTAAGGATTTCATATAATTAATAATTTTTGATGTTTAATAGTAATAATTAGTCCCCCCTCTCCTGCAAGGAGAAGGGGTTATGGGGAGAGGTCATGCAGTTTTTCCTGGAAAATGAAACAGCCCTAGGGGGGGGAACCGGATTCAAAGTCCCCCTTTTTAAGGCTATGCCCTGAGCCTGCCGAAGGGGGGATTTAGGGGGATCTAATCTCTGGTTTAATCACAGGTTTTCGGCTTAAGTTAACACCCTTTGGGTACTCTCGCCCTTACAGATGATCTCAAAAATAACTCTTCCTGGTTTCTATAGTCCCTATCTTCGACACATAATTAACGTATTAGCCGAGATATATCCCTCCAAAGGTTCACTAATTTCTACCCAATCTCGTTTTTCCCCATTGGTATCAGGAATTAATTTATAATTCTCAACTAATCTTACCCGTGCTCCTGAAGCAACACCCCCAACCCGTTCAGAAAATCGAGAAGGTTTTTCCCGTACAACAACCCCTTTCGGTGCGGCATATAAATCAATTTGACGACACAGACTCACAGGTGTTGGCTTAGGATTTTCCGATTGATTTTCACAGTCTAATAAATTACCCGTTGCATCAGGAAAACCATTAGAAATATAACCCTTTACAGGGGCAGTAATTTCAATCCAAGTGCGACCATCAGGGCCACGAGTGCCTGTAGAATTATTGGCTAAGGTAACTTCTGTTTTAAACCCGACTCCACCCACTACGGGGGAATTGGGAGTGGGTCGCGCATGAACCGCTAACCCTTGAGGTTCCCCAATGCGACGGCACAAACTGGAACGACTTTGAGCCATTTGGGTGTCAGAATTCGGGGTCTGGGCTTTAGTTTGAATATTAGCTAAGGTGGGTAATTGACTTCCCATTACGGCTAATACAACGAATGCCAAAACTCGAAAGGACTGACTCCTTAATCGAAAATTATTCATCAATTTCACTCCTCATTAAATCCCACACATTTTTTAAATTAGAACTGACGTAAAAAGCGTAAATCGCTGGCATAAACCCGTCGAATATCATCAATTTGATGAAGAACCATCGCAAACCGTTCGACACCAAAACCCGCCGCAAATCCCGTGTATTTTTCGGGGTCATATCCCGCCGCTTTTAACACATTAGGATCAACCATGCCACATCCTAACACTTCCAGCCATTTACCTTGCCATTGTAAATCCACTTCCGCCGAGGGTTCAGTAAAGGGGAAATAACTCGCCCGAAAACGCACGGGTAAATCCCCAAACATTTGTCGCAGAAACTCTTTAATGGTTCCTTTTAAATCCGTAAACCGTAAGCCTTCTTCAATGGCTAAGAGTTCAATTTGATGGAACACCGCCGCATGGGTCGCATCAACCGTATCCCGACGATAAACCCGACCCGGCGCCACAATGCGAATGGGGGGTTGATGTTGTTCCATATAGCGAATTTGTACCGATGACGTATGGGTTCTTAATAAATTACCATCGGGTAAATAAAACGTATCCTGCATATCCCGTGCGGGGTGATCCGGGGGGGTATTTAAGGCTTCAAAATTATAATAGTCCGTTTCCATTTCCGGGCCAGAAGCAACGGTATACCCCAACCCCACAAAAATGTCTAAAGCGCGATCAATAATGCCATTGAGGGGATGAATTCGACCTGGGGAATGATACACTCCTGGCATGGTCACATCCAGGGTTTCTGACTGAAGTTGGGCTTCAAGTTGGGCACGTTGTAAGGCGGTGCGTGTGTCCTCTAAACCCGTTTCTAAGGCTTTTTTAACGTCATTGGCTAACGCGCCAATGCGAGGGCGTTCACTGGGGTCAAGTTTTCCCATAGCCCCTAAAACTACAGAAACTTTGCCTTTTTTGCCTAAATAGTTAATTCGTAACTGTTCTAATTCATCCAAGGTTTGACAAGCTGCGATCGCCGTTATTCCCTCGCCGCGTAAGTCTTCCAGTTGAGTTTCTAATTCACTAAGTTGAGTTGCCATAGATTAGGATCAAGAATAGAGCGCTTAAGGGGGGTAGGGGGATTGAATTCGTCCTGCCTTTGCTGAGTTTAACTTAATTTGCTCCCCTTCTGGGATGAGTCTTTAGGCTAAAACAATCAAGATCACAACTAATTCACAGGTGAGACGGATTAAGATTGAAGATTCGGATCAATCATTAGCAAGAAATGGACATATTTTTTGTACCAAACCCATCTTGAGAACTTGATTCTGACTCAACTATATTAGATTTTTTAAGGTGATGGGCAAACATTGGTTAGGATGGGTATGCAGATTCGGGATGCAGTAGAGACGGACTTAGTAACAATTGTAGATATTTATAACGCGGCGGTTCCGGGACGGACAGCAACGGCTGATTTAGAACCGATATCGGTAGAAAGCCGAATTTCTTGGTATCACGAACACAAAGCCCAAACTCGTCCGGTGTGGGTTATCGAGTTAGATGAGCAAATTGTCGGCTGGTTAAGTTTTCAGGTGTTCTATGGTCGTCCCGCCTATGAAAGTACCGCAGAACTCAGCATTTATATTCATCCTGAGTATCAAGGTCAAGGAATTGGTAAAAGACTATTAACCCAAGCTCTAAATCACAGTCCTAAGTTAGGATTAAAAGCTTTAGTGGCGTTAATTTTTGCTCACAATCAACCCAGTTTAAAATTATTTGAAAGTTTTGAGTTTAAACAATGGGGGTATTTGCCCAAAGTTGCCAATTTAGACGGTATTGAACGAGATTTAGTGATTATGGGACGTCATGTATAGGAGGAAACCGGGAACCGTTTAATTTAATACTGATTCACAATCCTTTTGATATGATCAACAACGGTATGGGTTTGTTCCACCATAGCTAAATGTCCACAATTGGGGATCTCAATCACATTGTTATCCCCTTGACGAAATAACCAATGAAAACTAGCTAAATGGCGAACATATTGGGGCTCCATAATTACATCTTGCAGTCCCGCTATAAAATAAACGGGTTGTTGTAGTCGAGACACCACCTGCGGTAAACGATGAACTTCGGCTTCGGTGGTAGAATCTAATAATGCTCCTAATGCCGCTTCAGGATGGGCAATGACAAAATCGATTAACCGTTGTCGTCCCCACCGTTGTTTGAGGGGACAGGCGACTTGAGCACGGGTAAAGATTAAATCCAATAAAGGTAAATAACATAACCATCGGGGGCGAAATTTAACGATTTGTTCGCCAACAGACCGAAATTTCTCAAATTCTTCTTTTAAGTAAATTCCGCCACCCGCATTCACACAGATAACGCCTTTGACTTGTTCTGGAAGTTTATCCGCTCCTAAAAGGGCAATAGTTCCCCCTAGAGAATGACCTACTAACCAAGCATTGTTGAGGTTTAGGGTGTCCAACAAAATGGCTAAATCTTCAGCGTAGGAAATGGGGGTATAAATAGCAAGTCGGGAGGGGTTTCCCGCCAACAGTTGAGAATCTCCAAATCCTCGTAAATCGTAGGATAGACATTGATATTGGGAAGCTAACAGGTCGATGACGGGTTGCCAATAATGACGACTCAATAACCAACCGTGAATAAAAACCAGTACGTCACCCGATGAGGTGGGCGACGTCAATTCGTAAGTGTGTTTAACTCCCTGGATATCGATAGTAGCCATAATCCTATCGTATCCTGAAATGTACTTTTCAGAAATGAGTAATCCGCTTCACCGGGAATACTATACAGTTAACGGTCAACCATCAACTGTATCGTTCTGTGATAATATGTAAAGAAAAAATTAACCTTGGGCGTATTTTTATTAATCGTCCAACCCTTGCAAGCTTATTTAACAACTGAACCATGAGTAGCTCTCTTGCTAAAGCTGTCTTATTTGTAGACGGCTATAACATTATTGGAATATGGCCGCTATTGCGACAGAAACGGGATGGTGACGGGATGGAAGAAGCCCGTAGGCATTTGATTGAGACGTTAGTGGACTATAGCGCCTTTGAAGGGTTAGATGCTCGCATTGTGTTTGATGCTCATTATCAAAATACTCCCAGTTTTAGCGAAACTATTACTCGCAATGTGTCGATTCATTATACCGGTTTTGGGCAAACCGCAGATACTTATATTGAAAAACTCTGTGCTTCTTTGGGACGTCAATTGCGGTTGTCCCGACGTCGATTAATTGTTGCCACTTCAGACCGCGCTCAACAGTTGACGGTCACGGGGTATGGGGCTGAATGGCTCTCCGCCGAACAATTAGCCGAAGTGGTGGAAGCTACAACCCGCCGTCGCCAGCGTCGTCATCACCCCCGGAAGCAATCTTCTAGTCGTTTCTTGGCCAGTTCCTTGGACGCAGAGGCTCAAACCCGCCTTGCTCAATTGAGAATGGGCTTAAAATAGCTTTAATCAAGGCTTTTCAGCGTTTAAAATCAAACTTCAAAAAAATTTTTTCAAAAAGGCTTGCAAAATTCTAGGGTTTGGCGCTACTATAATTAACTGTGGCTAAAAGAGAGACACAACGTTCCTCGGTAGCTCAGTGGTAGAGCGGTCGGCTGTTAACCGATTGGTCGTAGGTTCGAATCCCACCCGAGGAGTTTAACAAAATAATCTTTGAATATCACATCAGATTATAACCTGATCTGGTATTTTAATCAGTATCCTGCATTTCTTCCGAGAAAGGTAGGATATTGTTTTGTCTATTTTAATCACAAGGATGATTTTACCTTTATTTCTCAGTTTAACTTTATTAGCCCAAGCCGCCCCTCCTGCGAGGGAAATTGTACAACTCCAAGAGGTGCGACCGTTACCCGGACAATTAGATCAAATCCCTGTTTTTAATAGTAACAGTCCTGAACTCATTTTAAACGAAGGAATTTTACTTTCAACCTTTCCCAAAACCGATAAAAAACAACCAGAAGCCCACTTAAATTTTCCCTTTAACGGCAAATTTGATATTTTTGCCCACCACGTCGCTAAACCTCCCCAAGAAAACGATTTAAGAACGCTTTATTTAGGAATAATAGCTTATAATCCCGGTCAAAAACCCGTCACAATTCATATTTTACAAGCCGCGAGTTATTTAAGTCAACCCGATGCTCCATTTATTGCCCTAGATTCTGTTTTAGATAATATTAATGGTAATATTTATGCAGGGCCAGGAAGTCGAGTGATGAATGATATTTTAAGGGGAAAACGACAACGTGAATTTGTTGAAAAAATTATTATTCCGCCTCAAAGCAGTCGTCTATTATTAAATGCACCAATTCCGGTTAAAAATTTAGAACCACCTTTAAATGGTCGGTCTACCTTAATGCGTTTAGAAAGTAATGGTGAGGTTTATATTGCCAGTTTAGCGAAATATGCAACGGTGCAACACAATAGAACCGAAATTCCACCCACATTAACAGAATGGGAACAATTATTAAAGTTAGGAAATTTAGTCACACCACGCGATCGCACTCCCACCCCTCCGAATACAAATCCTCAACAAATCATTTATGGAAGAGTCGCCGGAGTTGCATTAGGTTCCCGTTGGAATGGGAATATTGTTGACGCAAATCGTTCGATTTTAACCATTCCTAAACCTGGAGAAGCATTTTCTTATCCCATAGCAACATTACCCAGAGGACAGTTAGGAACCCATCAAATTCAAAGTGCTCCTTTAGTCGTTCGATATCCCGATACTGCTTATCAAGCTCATGGAAATTATGGTATAGAATATAACTTGAATTTACCCTTACATAATTCTACCAATCAACTCCAAACGGTTATTTTAACGTTACAAACTCCCATCAAAGAAGAAAAATTATCCCAACCCGGCTTAAGGTTTTTTGACCCTCCTGCACCTCAAGTATTTTTCCGAGGAACAGTTAGATTTAGTTATAAAGATGATCAAGGAAAATCCCAAACTCGCTATGTTCATTTAGTCCAAAAACGAGGTCAACCCGGAGAACCGTTAGTGAAATTAACCTTAAAACCCAAAGAAACCAGACCTGTTAAAGTTGATTTTTTGTATCCTCCAGATGCGTCTGCGCCTCAAGTTTTGACGGTGCAAACATTACCGTTAAAATAAAATAGTCCAGTTTTGGGCTGTTTTATTGATTTTCAAAAAATCTTTCCAGTTGGGCTAGGAACAACACAGGTACGGCGTTTAGAGTTACAATTTCAAGCATTCTCGTCAGATTAATCGGGGAAATTAAGATGAAAATGGATTGGAACTCGAAGTTAGGGAACCGTGAGATCGCAGGTTTAACGGGATTAGCAACCGTGGGTTTAGTCTTCGTACAGACCCTATTCTCCCCCCTGAGCGCGGCTCAAAGCTTCTCTTGTACTGGACGAATGAATAATGGGTGGACTTACTCAGCCCAGTTTCTCGACGGACGTTTTACCCAAATTCGTTGGGAACGCTCTGGACAACCGCCCCAAGTCTCAACTCTCGAATTCATCTCTAGCAATGACAAAGGCCAACCCATCTACAAAGGTTCCTTAATGGCAGCCGTAACAGTGACTTTAGTGGATCTCTCTGGTGGCAATGTTCAACCCGGTTCGCAAATTTCTGTTGGTGTGGAAGAATGGGGCTGGAGTCGAGGAAACTGTAGTCTCTGATCAAAAAAAATAAGCGGGATGGGGGAAACGAGCGCGTCTTTAGACCTGAGAGGTAAGTGACATTGCGGTTAAACCCCCGTGTCTTTTCTGATTCTTAGAATCCAGATTTTACGATCAGGAATTTTCTGGTTATCTCCTGTAGAGAGGGATAACAAACATTAGACACCTGATCACAGGTTAATAGAGAGTTATATGGATAAGTCTTTGAGAAATTGGGTTTCGGGAGTTCTCCTCGTTGCTCCTGTTTTCTTAACGAGTTGCTCTCTGAATTTATCCTTACCCCAACTTAATGAAAGCGATAAGGCAGAATTTGTCATGCAAGCTATGACCACTGGACAACAAGCTTATTATGAAGCCAATGGTCAGTTTGCCAATTCCATTCAAGGGTTATCTTTAAATGCCAATTTAGACACCGGAGAATATCGCTACAGCATTAACACAGAAGGTCAATATGCTCAAACTGTGGTGATGACGGCGGCGGCGAAACAAGAGGGACTACCGAGTTATGCTGGAGTTGTGACGGTTAACAAAACTGAAGGGGGTGTGATGGCTTTGGCTAATATTTGTAAAACCGATCAACCCTCCACCGAACCTCCGGCTTTGTCCTCAACTCCAACACCGGGAGAAGGGTTAAAATGTCCTGCGGGTTCGAGTCCAGTTCAGTAGGACTGATGAGGATAAGTTCAGGAAAATAGGTTTGGTAACGGGTGGCATCACGAGTTAGCAGGGTGTACCCGCACACCTTGGCATGAGCGCCAATATAGAAATCTGGTAAAGGCGATCGCCTCACACCACCCCGGCGACGATATTGTAAAAAGGCTTGACCCGCTAAAAATGCCGCCTCATAAGGTAATGCGTCTCTCTGAAAAAAGCTATAAGATAATACCGATTCGACTTCCGTTACATCTTTAAACCCAATGGATACTTCTGCATAAATAATAGGGTTGATATGCAGTGTTCCGGTTTGGGCATAATCAGCCAGTTGCGCTGATGACCAATCAAACCAATGGGGATCGTCCGTTAATACATCCAGAATCACATTAGTTTTAGGATAGCCCCTCTATTTTACCCCATGCCCAAACCTCAGAAACCCGGTTTCTTTGTTAAGTCTTGGTAGAAGCGATCGAGATGCTGCTAGAAACCCGGTTTCTTGCCTCTTAGACTTGCCCTCGCTACACTAGAGCCATAAACCTTCATCCCCCAACTCCAAAATGCAAATCACCATTGAAATCCCCGATGAATACATTCAACAACTCCAACCCAACCTAGAAAACTTCTCCCAACGCATCCTAGAAACCTTAGTGGTCGAATCCTACAACGCTCAAAAGCTAACCACTGCTGAAGTCGGACGGATTCTCAACCTGAACCGCTTTGAAGTCGAAACGTTGAATTAGGGAAAGAGTGGCGTAATTCTGTGGAGTAGGTTAATCAATTCCAATTCTCCCCTTTAATGAAACCGCAGCGATCGCATATCAACAACTCCGAAAATCTTACCCTCGTTTAGAGACTATGGATCTAAAAAATGTTGCTATTTTATCCCATTTTGAGAAATCTTTAAATCACACCCAAACCCGTATATTTTCGTAACTCAGGGGGCTGGAGTCCTAAGACAATATCCTCTTTTAATACACCCCTAGCCAAGAATTCATCCGTTAAAGAACAGTCAGTTTGATTGCGCTGAATCCAGATTTTTTCCCCCCGAATTTCTAAATGAATCAAACAGGTATAAATTCTCCGTTGCCCATTCCAACCCAAATCAACCAACAAATATCGGTCTGTTTGCTGATCAAAAACGGTCTGCGATTCAATTTCCCCACCCAAGGGATTCCCGGCTGCATATTCTGATAATAGTTCCTGAATAATTTGGCGATATTTAGCTAATTTATCCATTGTAATAATTTTAAATCAGAATTAGAAAAGTAGAGAGACGCGCCGTGGCACGTCTCTACGGGGTTAAGCTAGAACAAAATCGACATCGTTACTGCCACCTGTTTCTCCTTGACCAGAGGTTAATTTTTGACCATTAACTTCTACTGCAAAGGGGGTACTACTTAAAGTTGAAAGATTATAATCGGTTTTTGCAGCCGTATATCCAACACTAGCAATCATTTTCCGGCCAGCGTCAGTGTATTGGAAAGCCATCATTTGACTTTTGTTGTTTTTATTATCTTTGGCCCAAATCACCATATATTGTTGGCCTTGATAATCAAAAACTTTAGGTTCTCGAATGGGAACATAACGACCGGGTTCCCCAAAACTCGCATCTAAAAAGCTCTGCACAGAACTCGGTTGAACTACAGCATAACTCACTTGTTCTGGAGAAGCTGCGATCGCGTCCCCTTGACTTTCATCTACAACCTCCTCTTTACCTCGATTTTTGAAATAATCGACGGCTACTTTAGTCCCAATAGCGCCCGCAGTGGCAATTCCTGCGCCAATTAAAAAGTTACGAAGTCTGTTATCAGCCATTTTTTCTCCAGATTGGCATTCAATAATTTTTTATGTTTGGAAATGAATTCCAATAATGCTAAAATTGTAGCAAAGTTTAGCAGTCTCGACATTAAACTTTAGACAGAGATTTTCTCTTAAATCCATTTAACAGCCGTACCACTCGCGGCCACCATTAACATTCCCTCACTCACGGTTTCATAATCAAGATCAATCCCAATAATTCCATTGGCTCCTAGTGCTTTGGCTTCTTCAATCATTTCTAGCATTGCCAGATCTTTTGCTTCTCGCAGAGATTGTTCATAAGCGGCTGCACGTCCGCCTACAATATCTCGAATTCCGGCAAAAAAGTCGCGGATAATATTAGCCCCTAAAATGGCTTCTCCACTCACGACACCATAATATTCAATAATTTCTTTACCCTGTAATGTGCTAGTGGTGGTTAGAATCATTTCTGCATCCTGTTATTAATGATGATAAATTGATTCTACCATTGAGGATTAGAACGTAACAAAGCTTCCGTGGCTTCTGAACTGAGGGGTTTAGAGAATAAATAACCCTGGCCATATTCACAATTAAACAGTCGCAGTTGATTCAATTGTTCCTCGGTTTCAACGCCTTCAGCGACAACATCCATCCCCAAATTATGAGCCAAACTAATAATTGCTAAAACAATCTCAGTTTCCCGACCCCGTTCCCCAATATTTTGAATAAAGGAACGATCAATTTTTAAGGTATCTAAGGGAAAACGATGCAAATAGCTGAGGGAAGAATAACCCGTCCCAAAATCATCAATACTCAAGCCAATGTGATAGGATTTAAGTTGAGCAATTCCTTCAAGAGTGGTCTGATTATCCATCAAAACACTTTCGGTTAATTCTATTTTGAGATCCCACAGGCAAATATTACTTTGATTCATAATAGTTTCGACAATCTCGATGACATTGGATAAATGAAATTGCTGGGCTGAGAAATTAACATTTAAAGTTAGAGGATAGATAGAATTTTCCCCGTCTCTTAAAATTTGCCACTTTTGCAATTGTTCGCAAGCTTGTTGTAAGACCCAATTTCCAATCGGAACAATTAATCCGGTTTCTTCTGCTAAGGGAATAAATTCAGCCGGAGAAATCATCCCACGCTGGGGATGTTGCCAACGAACTAAGGCTTCAAATCCAGTAATTTTTCCGGTTTTTAAATTAATAATAGGTTGGTAATAAACCACAAATTCTTGTTTCATTAAAGCTTGACGTAGTTCGATTTCTAGCTGCATTTTGAATAATGCTTTATCATGAATTTCTTTATCAAATATTTCTAAACATCCCTTGCCTTTTTCTTTGGCTTGGTGCATGGCAATATCGGCATCTCTGAGAACATTTTCCGCTTGATAATAATGGTTTGTTCCTAAAACAATCCCAATACTTGTGGTTTTAAAAACTTGAGATCCCCCAATTTCAAAGGGGTTCGTTAAGATGTGATTAATATGTTTAGCTAGATCAATAGCTTCTAGGGGAGATTGAATCGATTTGAGTAAAATTGCAAATTCATCTCCTCCTAAACGAGCCACAATATTCGGATAACAGACTAAAGATTGCAATAAATGAGAAAATGCCATGAGTAATTGATCGCCTACAATTCGTCCTAAACTATCATTAACAACTTTAAAGCGATCTAAGTCTAAAAAAAGTACCGCAAATAACTCTTCTGGATATTTTTGAACTTGCTCAATAGATTTCTCAATTTCATTAATCAATAAGCTGCGATTGCCTAATCCGGTTAATCGATCATGAAAAACATCATATAACAGTTGATATTCTGCCTTCTTGCGCTCGGTAATATCATTACGAATGGCAATATATTGATAGGGTTTTCCGTTATCGTCTAAAAACGGAATAATGGTTGTATCTACCCAATAATAAGTTCCATCTTTTGCTTGATTGCGAATCTCGCCTCGCCAAATTTTGCCCGATTGAATCGTTGACCACAGGGTTTTAAAGAACTGTTTAGAATGATAACCGGAATTAACGAATCTGTGATTTTTTCCGATTAACTCTTCTCTGGAATATTTAGAAATTTCACAAAATTTATCATTAGCATAAGTAATACAGCCACGAGCATCTGTAATCGCAACAATTGAAGATTGATCTAAGGCAAATTTAAAGTCGGATAATTCTTTATAAGATCGTTTTAAAGCTTGTTTTAGATAATGACTTCCCAAAAAGGTAGAAAAGTTCTTGGCTCTTAAATGATCAGCGAGAAATAACTCGATTTTGGCTTTCACTGTAGTCTGAACTAAACCGAGCAGAATCATAAAGGACTGAAAAAATTTTGTCCCTAATACCCAAAGTGAGTTTAAATCTGACTCATTCAATTTTAGCCGTTGATCAATTAGTTTCATGAGGTTTATTGGGTAAATAACAATAGAATCAGGCAGAATTCGCAACCCTGAGCCAAGCCTTTTGATTGATTAAGTCAATGTAATCGGGTAAAAAATTTGAGGGTTTTTCGACTAAAGAGAGTGAGCTTTTTGCTTTAGCTTTAACTCGAAAGCTTTGAGATAAATTCGGCATCTCTTGATGACAATGACTACAGTACCAATAAATTCCTGCGGGGCGAATATGGCGCAGGAGCGTGGAGGAACAACAGGGACAAATCGCATTTGACATAAAATAGACATCCTCAATATCTAAATATCCAGGGAACAGGGAACAGGGAACAGGGAACAGGGAACAGGGAACAGGGAACAGAAAATGAAGGATAGAATATTAAAACAATTCCTATAAAGAAATTAAAAAATCAGAAATTAAACGGAGATTCAGGGACAAAAAAACATTAGCAATCCTGAAAATTGAAAATTTCTGTGAGAATTAAGGAATCACCCCTAGAGAGATTTTGACATAAAGTTAATTGAGCATATTCGGTGAGTTGAAGATGTTGAGGGGCTGTAAACTGGAAATCTTGATTGAGTACAAAACCCTGGGCTTGGAGCCTGAAACAAACCCATTGCAGGGCGTAATTTTTCACATCTAACTCCGGCATTAAATAGTTAGAGTGACGCAAAATCCAACGGCAAGCTTGATCATCAATTTCTGCCAGTTGATAAATGGCCCGGATTAAAACATCTTCAATAGAACGAGGATTGGGTAAAACCGTTAAAAAATCCTTCAAAGATTGAATCGATTCAGGGCGTTGAACTCGTAAAATATCAACCGCTAATTCCACATAAGATTGCTCGACCTCACCTGGATTTTCTGGGTCTTGAGAGGATGGGTTGAGCACGGTCTTCCGTTCTAAAACACTAACCTGCCGAGAAGATTCATGTACCGAGCGAGAAGCCGAAAACGAGATCAGGAAATACTCATTCTGGGAAGATCCAGGATAGGGATCAATGGAAGAAAGAGTATGGTCAACCCAAGTTGGATTCAGAGATGTCAAATACATCGATTATCGTTCAACCTAAAAAGGGTTATTGCTTATGATTGAACTTTAAACAATAAATGTGAGGATTTTGTGAGTAATGAATTCCCAACTTGAGGTTGTAATGATTTGTTACGATTTAGTCTGTCCATCCTAAGAGGCTGCGAATTTGATCCACTAAATCCATCGCTTCAAACGGTTTAGTAATTACCCCCGTTACCCCTAGCTCAATAAATTGTTGTTTTTCACTCATTTTAGCTTTAGCCGTCAACAAAATCGTGGGAATTTGCTGAGTTGCTGGGTTAGCTTGTAAACATTTAAACGTCGTTGCCCCATCCATATCAGGCATCATCACATCCAACAAAATCGCATCGGGTTGTTCGCTTTGGGCTAACTGTAATCCTTCAGTGCCACAACAAGCGGTAATCACTTCCCAACCCGCCGCAACTTCCAGAGAAATTTGAATGATATCCCGCACACCATCATCATCATCAATAATTAAAATTCGTTTTGTGGTCATGGTTTACCTCTTTTTGTCTCTCAATTGGAAGGGTGAAGTAAAAACAACTACCTTCATCTAATTGACTATTCACCCAAATCCGCCCCCCGTGTTGTTCCACAATGGAGCGACAGATTGCTAATCCTAACCCAGTTCCACCTTTTTTTCGAGAGTCAGAGGCATCCACTTGATGAAATCGCTCGAAAATCCGTTCAATTTTATCCGGGGGAATTCCTCGACCTTGATCTTGAATTTTAAACAAAATTGCTCGATTATCTGCACTATTTTCTCCGAGTTCCTCCTGAACACTCAACCAAACCGTATCGCCGGATTCGGAAAACTTAATAGCATTACTTAATAAATTCGTAAGAACTTGTAATATCCGATCAGGATCTGCATAAAATTCTAGGTTTTGACTACAAGCTTGTAAATTAATCCCGGCTCGATTAGCCATCACCTGCATTTGTTCCGTTGCCCTCAAGAGTAAATCCGTCGCATTAACTCCTTGTTTAGATAGACAAATTTTACCCGATTCTAACCGTTCTAATTCTAAAATATCGTTAACCAATCTCACTAACCGTTCCGCACTTTCTGCGGCAATTTTCATCACGTGTTGACCCCTTTCGGTGCTCGGTTCCACTAACCCGGTAGATAATAAATTTAATCCCCCATGAATTGAGGTTAATGGCGTTCGTAATTCATGACTGACAACGGAAATAAATTCATCTTTCATCCGTTCGATGGCATAGCGTTCGGTAATATCTTCCCCAATACTCATCATTCCAATAGCATTTCCTTGTAAATTTTTCAACACGGTATTATTCCAAGCAATAATTTTTTCTTCTCCTGACTTTGTTAAAATCAACTGTTGATCATAGGGTTTAAAATAATAATCTAATAAGTCAGAAAATTGAGGTGAGCTTGGGCGTTGAGTCGGATTGGATTTAAAACTATCTAGCCAATTTTTCCCTAAAACTTCCGTTTGAGTATACCCCGTAATTTCCAGGAAAAAAGGATTAACATATTCAACTTTCCCCTGACGATCCAATCCCACCACTAATAGCCGAACATTTTCTAATAAACTCCGCCACCGTCGTTCGGCTTCGCGTAAATTCGCTTGACTTTGTTTCTGTTCTGTAATATCGCGGGCAATGGTAGATAAAAGGTGCACCTGTCCTTCATTATTTTTATGGGCAATAATCAGTTGAGAAAGGGGAATTTCTCGTCCATCATAACTAATTAATGAAGTTTCACCAATCCAAGATCCGTCTCGAACTGCTGTAGGGATTCCTTCATTTTCAATGATATTATTTGCCCATTGGGGATGATTTTTAGGAATACTTTGATCAGTGATTTTTCCCTCTATATCTAATCCTAACATCCGTCGAGCCGATTGGTTATAATAAACCACTTCTCCTTCAGGTTTTGCTGAGGAAATAAAGTCAGGAGTCGCTTCAATAATAGCAATCAGTTTATCTCGTTCTGCCTCCGCTTGTTTGCGCTCTGTAATATCCTGCATCACGACCATTCCGGCTAAAATTTCTCCCTGTTCATTGCGAACGGGTAAGGCTTGATGATAATAAATTCGTCCGTCATATTCCACTTCAGAAATCGTGACTTCTCCGGCTAATGCAGACCGATATAACGGTTCAACGGTCGTTAATAAAGAAGATGGTAACGCTTGCCAAATCGTTTTTCCTTCTAACAGATATCGAGATAATCCCTTAGCGACTAATCCCATGCCATCGGCAATGGTATACCGAAAATCAGGATCAACTAAAAATACAGCCCCATTGGGGAAATTTTTAACTAAGGTTCGATATTGTTCTTCACTTTTTCGCAGTTTAAATTCCGTGCGATGTCGCTGCATTAATTCAAATTGTAATCGTTCATTGGCTGTTTCTAATTCTGCTGTTCTTTGCACCACCCGTAGTTCTAATTCTTCATTATTTTGTCGCAATAATTGTTCGGTTTGTTTGCGATGGGTGATATCTTTAGCAATTCCGGCCCGACGTTCTAATTGTCCGGTTTCATTGAGAATGGGAAACCCTCGATCCCAAATCCAACGGCAAGATCCATCGGGGCGAAGGATGCGATATTCTATATCAAATCCTACCCCATCAGGACTTTGTAAAGCTTGTAAAACACGCTGTTGATCTTCTGGGTCAATGGTATTAATAAAAGTTTGGAAATTTTCATAAAGTTCGGTAGAATTTCGCTCCCAAATTTGTTGATAGGCGGGACTGACATAAATAAATTGATTACCTTGAGCATTTGTAATCCAAAAAACATCATGAATATTCTCTGCTAATTGCCGGAATTTTTTCTCGGTTTCTGCATGGGACGCTCGAATTCTTAATGCTACAATTCCATAGACAATATCATCCACCAATTCTTTGAGTAATTTCACCTCGGCTTGATTAAAGGCATTGGCTTGAGTTGAATATAAGTTGAGAACAGCAAAGGGAATCGGAGTAAAAGATTCTGCGGCAACCGTTGTAAATTCTTTGTCTAAATGTTGTTCTTGCTGGTCTGGGGTCATGATTAAAGGCAGGGCGATGGAGGAGGCATAACCCCGTTGTTGCGCCTGTTTTTTCCAAGGTGCATCCTGGGAATTGATCAAAATATTTTGAAAAACACAGGTTTTCCCGGTTCTGACGGCTGTTTCAGATGGCCCTTGATCCGATTTATTATTATTCCAAGTAATCGTTAAATTGTCTAAATAACCGGATTCAAATCCGGCTCTAGCAACCGGAATAATCCGTTTTTCTGCGGTCAGTTGTGGATAACCCACCCAAGCAAAATGATAGCCGCCAACATCAACTAAAATCTGACAAACATCATTCAATAATTCGGTTTCTGTCGTGGCTCTGACTAAGGCTTGATTACAGTCACTAATGGTTCTTAAAGCTCGATTAACGCGGTGTAATTCTTCTTCTGCCCGTTTGCGATCTGTAATATCTGTATAATGTTCAATTCGACCTCCGGCATAAAGTCCGCTTTGAATGGGTTGGCTAATATGTTCTAACCAGCGTTCCTCGCGGGTTTCCGTCGGCAGAATATGGCATTCAAAATGTTCAATATATTGATTATTATTATAGGTGGCTAGAACCCGTTGAGCAAAACTTTCGGGGTCTTCAAAGAGAGATTTAATGTGTTCTTGAATTAAGTTTCGTTTATCTTGACCAATAATCGTTTCTCGTTGAACTCCAAAGTAATTTTCTAAAGCTTGATTAATCCAAACAATATGAAAGTTAGCATCTAAAATGAAAATTCCGACAGCCGATTTATCTAAAACATCATTGGTCATAGAACTATAGCGAGCTTCACTTTCTTTTAAGGCTATTTCTGCCTGTTTACGATCGGTAATATCTTCAGAAATACAAATTAAGTATTCCGGGTGATTCTGCTCATCATAAAGGGGGATTTTGAGGGTATGTAAGAGTCGTTTCCCTAAACTTTGACTCTCGATTTCTTCTTCGAGAATATCTTCGGGAAATCCTTGGGCAAAAGCGGCTCGATCTTTTTGTTCAAAAAATTGAGCTTGTTCTGGGGGAAAATCTTCATTAACAGAGCGTCCAACGGAATATTCCGCACTTAAACCAAACAGGCTTTCACTGGTTTTATTCCAAAGTTTAATCACCCCAAATTCTTCAGGTTTTCCACTTTTCACAAAGACAGCAACGGGTAAATGATCAATAATCGTTTTTAAGAAATTTCGGGTTTGTTTAATTTCTTGTTCGACTCGTTTGCGATCGCTAATATCGGTATAAGATCCCACCATTCGGATCACATTTCCAGCTTCATCCCAAAGTGCTTGGCCCCGGTCTAAAATCCATTTATAACTGCCATCTTTGCATTGCACTCGATGTTCGGTAATATAAAAGGGTGTTTTTTGATCTAAATGGTCTCGAATTGCCTTCATCACCCCCGGTAAATCATCAGGATGAACTCGTTTTTTCCATTGAGTTAAATGTTCACAGGTTTCTTGTTCCTCATACCCTAACATTTCTTTCCAGCGCGGGGAGAAAAAAACTTCATGGTTTTGGACATTCCAATCCCAAATTCCATCGTTATTTCCTCTTAAAGCCAGTTGCCATCGTTCTTCACTTTTTCGCAACGCTTCTTCGGTTTGTTTGCGTTCTTGAATATCTTCTAAAGCTAAGACAATATAGTTGTTTCCTTGCCATAATCCCTTCAGAGGAGAAACAAAAATTTGTACCCAATTTAATTGCCCATTGGCGCGAATATACTGTTTTTCTAAGGAAAATTTTTTGAGAAAACCGTCTTCTTGAAAACAGTTTAACTCATCAATTTCTTCTAAATCTTGGGAATCGATCAAATTGTGAACCGTTTGACCAATTAATTCTTGTTCAGAATATCCTGTAATATCACAATAACGTTGATTCACGCGGAGTATTTTTCCCTCTGGATCAACCAGGGCAAATCCGACAGCAGCTTGTTCAAAAATAGTACGAAATCGTTCTTCACTTTGAATTAAAGCTTGGTCAGCTTGTTTGCGATCGCTCACATTTTGAGCTAAAGATAATAGGGATACTAAACACCCATCTTCATCTCGAACAACGGAATTATACCACTCACAATCAATCACTCTCCCGTCTTGAGTTCGATTTTGACTTTCCAAAATTTGATGGGTTTGGGTACCATCAATTAAGGGAATTAGTTGTTGTGTTACTTCTAACTCATCCGTGGCAAAAACCCCCTGAAATTTTGACCATTGTTGACCTAACATTTCACTAGCTGTCCAGCCAAAAATTCTCTCAGCTTGAGATGACCAGCGTTTAATTCTCAGTTGTTCATCCCACTCAATAACGGCTAAGGGAGAATTATCAAAATGGCAAGACAAATACTGATGAGTTTGTTTTAATTCTGCTATTAATTCTGCTTGTCTTAAGGCAATTCCAACTTGGGCTGCAAGTTGTTTTAAAAAGTTAATTTCTAAAGTTGCCCATTGTCGAGTTTCTACACATTGATGGATGATCAGAAATCCCCATAATTTTGAGGAATTGTAGACATCTTCTGGATAATTTTGTAGTTTTTTTAGAGTCTTATCACTCTCTTCTTCTCCCAACAAAATCGGAATAATTAAACTAGCTTTCACTTGAAAATATTGCATTAACTGTAAATAGCCAGCTTCTAAATCAATTTGCTCAATGTCGGCAAAACTAATGACTTGATCACTGAGAGCAGAATCGGGAGTGTGCAGGTTCAAATCCAAAGCATAAATTCTTTGACCTAATAGAGATGACCATTGAGGTAAAACAGCTTCTTGAACAACGGTTCCTCCCTTAGATGAATTTAATTTTAACATGATCACTCGATCAACATTTAAAACCTTTTGCACCTCATCAACCGTTGTTTTTAAAATTAAATTAATTTGTAAAGATTGACGTATTTTTAACGTGACTTCTGTTAATAATTTTAAAAATTTATTTTGTTGCTTGAGTTCAGCTAAGGCAGTTTTTTGCTGGGTAATATCTCGTGTTGTTGCTAATAAAGTTTTAATTTTTCCTTGGTATCGATTTTCAGGAACCATTAAGGTTTGAAATGACCGATATCCTTCATTAGTTTCTAAGTCGAATTCAAATTGTTGGGGCTGACCTGTATCTAAAATGAGTTGAGCGTGCCAATCCCATTGCTTACAAATTGACAGAGGAAGACCTAATTCTTGATTTGTTTTTCCCAGCAAATTTTTTTGAGGAATTCCTAACAGGAAATCAACTCTACGATTAGCATACAGATAGCGAAATTTTTGATCGAGGCGGACAATACAATCTCCTGCATTATCCATTAAAGTTTCTAACTCGGTTTTGCGAGTATGCAGGTGGTTTTCAATCCGTTGTCGTTCTTCAATTTGCTTTCTTAAACATTGATGGGTTGTTTGTAAGGCGGGAATTGGGGTTTTGCTATCCGGTTGTTCCGATGGATTTTGCAGAACAATTTCCCTCTCTGGACAGTCACTAATATCCTTAATCCCAACCATCACAACAGTTGTTGATAAGGGATAAATTTCTGTTAATATTCTATAATTTTTAGGGTCATGATGGCATTCATAGATGATTTGACGGGTTCTTTGCTCGGTTAAAACCGCTTGCAGGATTGAGATTAATTCAGGAGAGTGATTTGGGTTGTGTAGCTGTTGCAAAATCAACTCAATTCTGTTAGATTGAAAGGTTAAATCAGCTAGGGCTTGAGTGGGTAAAACCTGAATTTCTTGATGTTCACTATCCACAATCAGGATCAAATCGTGAATGATTCCCAAGAGTTGATTGATTTGCCACCGCTCATCCCAAGTTGAGGCATAAATAACTTGATAGTTGGGTTCAGGAAAGGAAGAAACAACTTCTGAGATAGCCATAGGATAAAAATTAAATTAATATTAAGTTCTACAAGGGGATTTTTATTGATTTATGGTAAAATTTTACTCTGGAATTAATTGTATCTGATTTAATGATCATCCCTCATTCCATTTTAAACGGATTCGGGTTAAGGTAAGTACCGAGATAACATTGAGCAACAATTTTACGCCTGAGTTGACTCCGTTCTAGGCGATTAAAGACACGGGCAATGAGTTCAGGCTCAACAATGGGTTTTTGAATATAATCATCCGCCCCTGCCATAAACACTTGCTGCACAATTTCTGAATCCCTTTCAGAGGAAAGCATGAGCACAGGTAAGTCATTCCATTTAGGATCATTACGAACAACTTGACACAGTTCTACTCCACTCACACCGGGTAAATAAATTCCTAAAATCAGTAAGTCCGGGTTAGATTGTTCTAGGGTACTCCAAAATTGCTGAGGATCATCGAGTAAAATCAATTGTAATCCCCAAGGTTCTAATATAGCCCGCAACCAATCTAAGATTTCTAAATTATCATCAACAATTAATAATTTACCCACATTAGATTGAGATTTTTGCAAAACTTTACTAACGGTTTCTATCACTTCAGCCGGAGAAATAGGTTTTTGTAAAAAGCCTCGTCCTCCTAAACGGGCAACTTTTACACGGTCAGCAAAACTTTCTTGAGCCGTAAACACAATGACTGGAATTGGAGGGTTTTGGATGGCAAGTTCTGCTAATAGTTCAAACCCCGATTCTGTAGACTCAGGAAAGCTTAAATCTAAAAGGACAACATCCGAGGAATTGTGTTGCAATTTCTGGCGAGCTTGTTCTGGGCTATAGGTGGCACTAGCCATTATTCCCCTCGCCAGCGCTTCAGTAACTAATGCTTCTGCTAAACTTTGATCATCATCTACAATTAACAGTTTAGCGGCGTTTAAATAGGGAAGTGGTAAAGGGGGGGGTGAAATAGAAGAAGAAGGTTCTGATAAGGGGTGATTTAATAGATCTTTAATTTTTTGAATTAAATCCGATAAATATTGATAATCTAATTCATTTTTTTCATGTTTTACTTTTAATAATTGTTCGATTTGGCGAGAAAGATTAGAGGCTTCTTTAAACCCAAAAGCTCCTAATGAACCAACGAGCGTATGAGCTTCCCTCAAGGCTTTTTGCTGAATTTCTAAGGTGTAAGCATCGGTTTTTAAGGATTGCACTGCATCTTCAATAATATTAATCCGTTCAAAATATTTATATTTTTGTTTCTGCCAAATTTTGTTTAAGTTTAAAGTCTGAGGTTTTTTGGAATTACAAACAGGAGGATTATATTCTACTAAAAAGGGGTTTTTAGCTATTTCTTTTAACCGATATCCTAACCCATAAATCGTTTCAATTACTTCATTTGCTCCGGCATTTTTAAGTTTTTTTCGCAAGCTTTTAATATGAGTTCGTACCGCATTTTCGGATGGAGGTTCATCATAAGACCACAGATGATCTAACAGAGACGCTTGGCTAAAAATTCGTTGTGGATAGCGTAAAAAAAGTTCTAATAAAGCATATTCTTTAGCCGTCAAATTAAGGCATTGATTACCATAAGTAACTTGACAATTGCTAGGATCAAGGTGCAGAAGCCCCCATTCTATTAAAGGATTTAAGGCATCATGTCCTCGTCGTAATAAAGCCCGAATTCGAGCCAATAATTCTTCTAAATCAAAGGGTTTAACCAAATAATCATCTGCCCCAGCATCTAAACCCGCTACTTTTGTGGTACTATTATCTTCACCTGTGATTAATAAAATTGGGGTGCGATCATCTTTTTGTCGCCGTTTTTTACAAAAATTTAAACCATCTAATTTAGGCAACATCAAATCTAATAAAATCAGATCATATTCAAAAGCTTCTGCTAGTTTCCAACCCATTTCTCCATCATCAGCTACATCCACTAGATAATAGTGGTGACTTAATAATTCTTGAATCATCGTTGCAAAACTTGAATCATCTTCTACCAATAAAATTCTCATAGCTGGTGTCATCCTTAGATCTGACCACTGACCCACTTTTTAGTCAGAATTATCTATTATTCTCTACTTTAATTCTAATGGATAGATTCAGTCAGATCAAGTTGACAAGCCTTGACGAAACAACTCTATTCTTGGCTGATCAAATCAAGTTTATAACTCTTGTTTTCCTCCCTGGATTCAGCTTTTTATGTTAATTTTTGTAAAAAGTAGACTTTTTATTGAAATTTCAGGGGAGTGTTTACCGTTAACAGTCTGTGATCAATCATCTGTAGTTAACATAAGTTAATTAAAGGCACTCAGAGTATTATTTTGGAGGAGAGTGGTTTCGTGAACGCTGCTGAACAGGCTAATAACGTGGTAATTGCCAGCAAAATCGCATCGGTTGTCAATTTATTTAAAGTTCAATTTCCTGATGCGCGGGTGGATCTCAAACCCTGGACAAATGACCCAGAAACGAGGGAACTGCTTGATCCTGATTCGATTGACATCGGTTTTCACTTTCCGGGTCGCAGTCGGTTGTTACAAAGTCGTTGTATTTTAATTGAAATTCGGTTTTATCATGATCCTGTGGATAAAACACGCCGTGTGATCGGTGTCGAAGCAGCCGGATATGACCATCAAGGACAACAGTGGAAAGTCTCTACGATTGAAAATTGGAATTTTGTTGGCCAAACTCAACCGGAACCTGAATCTGCTGAAAAATTAAAACTCTTTTGTCGGCAAATTTTTGAACTTTTTAAGTCTAATCCCTAATAATTTGTAGTGAGGCGTTTACGCCTCAATCCCCACCTTTCTTAAAGAGTTAAACCGTAAAAATCATGAATTAATGACTTTTTTATAAACCAAATCACAGCGTTTTGTTTCCACTCCTGTTGTCGGTTCATAGCCATAACGTTCATAAAGTTGGACGGCTTCTTTTAAGACCGTTGCTGTTTCTATCCAAATTTCTTGAAACCCTTTTGCTTTAATCTCCCGTTCTAATTCTAATAATAAAAATTTTCCTAATCCTTTTCCCCTCACCTCTGGTAATAAATACATTTTTCTAATTTCTACCGCCTTATTTCCCCTCGGAATCGGGTAAAATCCTGCGGTTCCTACTAATTGATGATTCTCTTCTATTACCCAAAATTCTCCCCCTTTCTGTTGATAATAGTCTTCTACTTGGTAGACATCTATATCTGCGCCGCAGGGCTCACATCCTAAACCATATTCGGTTAAAACAGAAGCAATTAAACTCGCCGCAGTTTCTCGATCCTGCGGTTGCCAATCTCGAATTAAAAAGGATTGATATTGAATATTCATCGGAAGTTGAAGAGACAAAGTTTTAACTATGAATTCTCGGTTCGGGATATAATGTTGATAATAATTCACTTTCTACCGTGGCTAATTCTTCTAAGCGGTTTGTGACTATTTCTAACTCAAAATAAGTGGTTGCTAATCCCCAATAAATGCCATAATGTCTGGCTTCTGATGCCATTAATCCTCGGTAAAATTTAGCGAGTTCAGGATCAGGACAATATTGAGATAATAACCCTAATCGTTCATGACTGCGGGCTTCAATTAATCCCGAAACTAACAATAAATCTAACATTCGTTGCGGTTCATCCCGTCGCACTTGTTGATTTAAACCAGCACCATAAGGCGGTGCAGATAACGGCGCTAAGGGAACGCCGAGCCGTTCTAACCATTGATTCACTTGTTCAAAATGTTCTAATTCTTCTTTAGCAATTGCGGTTAATTCTTTAATCAGTTTCACGCTCGAAGGATAGCGAAACATTAAATTAATTGCTACTCCCGCAGCTTTGCGTTCACAGTGAGAATGGTCGAGTAAAATGATATCTAAATTTGCGATCGCCTGTTCCAACCAAGCTTGAGAGGTAGGGATTTTCAGAAATTTTATTTTTGGGAAACTAGCAGCAGTCATAACTCAAATGAATGATCATTAAATCCGTTTCTTACTATTATAAGCTATCACGGCCGGAATTGACCGATTGAGTTAAGGAAATAAGCAATCGGGATAATATACGAATCCCAAATAGTTTGTAATAATTTTAAACGTCTATGAAACAGCCAAAAGTATTGTCACTATTGCCCATTGCAAGAGTGCCCATTCGTAATTCGTAATTCGTAATTCCCCATTGCTTATAAACTCTGTATTTGTCGGCGTTGATGTTGTTCTTGGTTGAACGCCATTTCTTCAGCCGTCAGTAAATAGGATTCAATTTGCGATCGCATATCCCATTGAACTTCGGCAAAAAATAATAAAGTTCCACCCAGGATTAAACCACTGATTAAAAATTGCCAACCGATAAAATAAGGCAATAGAAAAATACCCCAGAAATGGATAAATCCGGCAATTAAAAAAGCACGAGAATGCAATCCAATTCCTGTTCCTAAATAGCCTAATGCACACAACCCTAACCAGAGGGGACAAAGATTCATTAAAATCTCTGACCATCCCCAAAAAATTCCCAGATTTGTTAACCCCAAACCCAAGACCATTAACGCCACCCACCAATAAACCATCCAAGTCAATCGTTCAACTTGTACCCAATAATAACTTAAAGCCATCATTCCAATAGTTCCCACAATTGTTAGAATTGACCACCAGTAAGCTTGGGTAATCCAACTAATGGGTAAAAATTGAGCAATAGCAAAGATAATCAGCGAAATCCAGCCCCAAAGTAAGAATACTTGGTCAATTCGGGTGTAAAAGCTCGATAACAACGTTATATTACCGAATTTTAAGTTTATTTTTAATAACCCTTTTAAGTCTTGAATATCGAGATGGTTCTGTTTGCTTCGGATGATGGGTTCTGTGGGATGAAAAAAGCTCATGAAGAAAAAATTAATAATTTTCATAAATCTTAACAAACTCTTTTCAGAGGATCAAGATCCAAGCCGAGATTTGCCGGACTATACTCAAAACAGGCAGTTTCCTAGAGATTTGATTACACCGATGTTAGAACTTCACTGTCATACAACCTACTCCGATGGCCAACTCACCCCAACTGAATTGGTGATTACCGCCGCAGAAGTTGGAGTTAAAGCCTTGGCTATTACAGATCACGATACTTTATCCGGTTGGGAAGAAGCTTTTCAGGCGGCAGCATCCTATAATATTGAAATTGTACCCGGTGTTGAATTATCAACTGTTTACAATGAACGATCGTTACATATTTTAGGGTTTTATCCCGATAAAAATAAACTTGAAAATCCTCTCAAAGAACGTTTAAATGGACGTAAAAATCGAGCCAATCAAATCCTAGAAAAACTAGCTCAACTTGGTTATCCCATTGAGTTAGAAGCAATGGGAGAAGGCGTTGCAGCAGCCCGTCCCCATATTGCTAGGGCACTGGTAAAAGCGGGTTACATTCAGTCTCCCCAGGAAGCTTTTGAACGCTGGTTAGGAGAACATAAACCTGCCTTTGTTCAGTATGACAAATTTTCCAGTCTTGATGGAATTCAACTGTTAAAATCCTGTGGCGCAGTTCCGGTTTGGGCGCATCCTTATTTATACCAAGGGGGAAAAGTTGAAACGGTTTTTCATGAATTATTAGAAGCCGGATTAATGGGGATTGAAGTGTATCATCCTCATCATAGTGATTCCCAAATTCAACGGTTAGAAAAACTCTGTGAAGCTTACGGTTTATTAAAAACAGGGGGGAGTGATTATCATGGGGGAGGAAGTGCTTTAAATCTATTTAATTTATCCTTGAATTTATTAGAACCGATTAAACAAACTGCTTATAATCTTAAAGAAGGGGTAATAAAATCTCAAATTCCGTCCCCACACCTGGGGTAGAAATAAAATTCAGTTGACCTCCATGTTTTTCCCGAATAATTTGGTGACTAATAGCTAATCCTAATCCGGTTCCTTTTCCGGCTGGTTTAGTGGTAAAAAAGGTATCAAAAATTCGAGATTGAATTTCAGGGGGAATTCCGTTTCCATTATCCCGAATCCGAATTGATAGCCATTCTGAGTTAACATCAATCTCAAGAATATCTTGGTCAATTGCTTTTTTGTAAGTTGGGAAAGAATACAATAAACGATTTTCTTGAGAAAGTTGAGCTAACCGAGCCGGATAGATTTGATCTTCAGATAGCATTTTAACTTGAGTATGAATCTCAATTCTAGGAGATTTTTGACCGTTTTGTTTTCCATCTTCTAACGCATCAATCGCATTAGAAATCAGATTCATAAACACTTGACTAAGTTGACCAGAATAGCACTTAAATAAAGGAATATCATCATAATTTTTAATCACTTCAATTCCTTGCTTGAGACGATTTTTTAGGATTAATAATGTGCTATCAATACAATCATGTATATTGATTTCTCGGCGTTGATTTCCATCCATGTACGAAAAACTATGCAAATTATTGACAAGTTGACTCAGACGTTCTGAACTGACTAGAATACTTTTAATCGCTTCTCCTAAGTCTTGTTGTAGAAATTCAAAATCAATTTCGGCTTTGAGATCATCAATCAAAGCACAAGGTTTTTCAGTATTTTCCTCATAGGTTTTAATCAACTTCATTAAATCTTGATAATAATTCAATAGACAGCCAGAATTACCTAAAATACAACTAACTGGGTTTCTAATTTCATGGGCTACTCCAGCCACCATTTGTCCTAAACTGGCTAACTTTTCGGTTTGAATCAGTTGAGATTGAGCTTGCTGACGTAATAATTCAGTGGTTAATTGATGAATATGAGATTGAGCAACTAATAACTGTTGAGTATCGAGAAGTTGATACCGATTTTCCGTTAACTGAACGATAATAGGTTCATACAATAATTCAGGCGATCGCTGTACTGCTTTATGGGCTGCTTCTACAATTAAAGTCTTTCCAGGTAACACAAATAACTCTACTTGAGCAAATCGTTGTAATGAACGAATAGAACGTTGTAAAAACAATTCTCGTCCGTAGGGACGACTTAACTGTTCTAAAAATCGTCGTCGAGAAATCATCCCCGTAAATTCACCGTCTTCTTTTAAAATTACGCCAGGAATTAAGGGATTTACTTCTAACTTTTTAGCGAGAATCATTCCCTGTTCCTTGATGTCAACTTGAACATCATACAAAGAGAGATCTTGGAGAGTAGATTCTAGCTCTAAGTTATGAATGGATGAGAAAGGAAGGGGTGAGGATGGCGTTTCCATAGGCTGGAGATTGACCATAATTATATTAAGGGTAATTGATTAAAATTTAACTGATAGGATAAGGGATGCTTTTTAACCCTGAAAGCATTTTATTCTATTTTATTCTATAATTTATAGTTTGAAGCGAAATTTTTAATTTAATCTGTTATTAATCTTTTTACCTATTTTTAAACTAATCAGTGCTGAATAGTCCCTAAACCCAAAAGACCTGGTTCAAAAGAGAATTGAGTGTTGATTTTAGCTATTTTGCTAGTCTTCTAGGAATTTTGTAGGGAAATTTGGGAACTTAAAGCCCAAAAGTAAGGATGTTTCATACTGGAACAGACCACCTGATCCCGTCCTTGATTTTTAGCTTGATATAATGCTTGATCGGCTGCAATAATTAAATCTCCTGGTGTTTTAATCTTACTAATGATTTCTGAATGACCAAATTCTACAGTAGCAATTCCTAAACTGATTGTGACATAAGAACTCACGGAAGAACTTTGATGCTTAATCTGAATTGCTTTAACATTATTTCGCATTTTTTCAGCAATTAAAATAGCTTGTTCTTGGGCGACTTTGGGTAAAACAACTACAAATTCTTCCCCTCCATATCGAGCGACTAAACCTTGATCTGATGTCAAGGTTTGTGCAATCACTTGAGCAACTTGTTTGAGACAATCATCACCAGCATGATGTCCATAGGTATCATTATAGGCTTTGAAGTAATCCACATCAGTAAAAATCAGAGAAAGTGGAAATTCAGTGGATTCAAGTTGTAACCATTGTTGCTCAAAATATTGGTCGAAAAAGCGACGGTTAGCGATCTGAGTTAATCCATCTAAGCTGGCTTTGATTTGTAATTCATGATATAATTCTTGCAAAACTTGATGAGCTAATTGATGAATTTCTGACTGAGCAAGTAACAGTTGATACATATCAATCAGTCGATAGGTTTGAGGTGCAAGTTGGACAACAATGGGTTCATAAACTAAATCAGGTAAGCGCTGTAAAGCTATTTGAGTCGCTTCTAAAATTGGAGTGGAACCAGGCAAAATTAAAATGTCTTTTTTTTCCCAGCGATACAACAATTTTAAAGAACGGTTGAAAAATAGTTCAATCCCATAGGGACGGCTTAATCGTTCTAAAAAACGTCGTCGAGAAATCATGCCAAAAAAGGTTTTATTTTCGGTCAAAATTACCCCAGGTAATGAAGGATTAGAATTAAAGGATTTAGCGATAACTCCTCCAATTTCTGAAACATCAACTTGAAAATCATATAAGTATTGATTTTGAAGGGTTGATGATAAGTCAGCATAGGGAGTAGAAGTGATAGGGTAGGACAAGTTGTATAAATCAAATCCGTTGGAACTTAGCATAAAATGTTGATGTTGTTTGTAAAGATATGATGTTCTGAAGTAGATCAGGTTTCTCGGACTCCCAGATCAGATTCATTCTTCTCTATCATAACCAAGTTCTAGCAGAATGGTAGTTGTCAACCTCCATTCAGAGCAAGCTTAAACTGGAATTATTTGGATTTTTGTGATAGTATTAATAATAGTTTTACTGATCTTTTAACTAATACACCTGTGTTAATAGAACCCCTTTCTCAAAATTGTAAAAACTTACACCCATCTCGTATCAATAAAATTATAAATTTAGATTGTCAACTGAAAGAGTATTTCTCAAAACAGTTATTTTTAAAACCTGAATTAAGTAGAACTCTAGTTAGTTTTCAAGCGAATAAAACTCAGGCTCTTTATCGTTGCTTTAAATATAAAGAAGCCTTTTCAGTTCCTCTTGTTGAATATTTTCTGAAAAAATATCAGATTAATCAAGGTAATATTTTAGATCCTTTTGCAGGAAGTGGGACAACTTTATTTGCAGCTAATTCTCATGGGATTAATACAGATGGGGTTGAATTACTTCCAATTGGTCAGGAAATTATTAAGAGTCGAAAAATTATTGATTGTGATTTAACTCAAGAAGATTTATCAAGAATTGAATATTGGAAAACCACAAAACCTTGGTTAGAAACAAAAGAGTTAGATCCTTTGCTAGAATTGAGAATTACAAAAGGTGCTTATCCTGAAGAAACAAAAGGATCAATTGAAAAATATAGGGGTGCTTTACAACTAGAAGCTGAACCCGTAAAAACTGTGTTATGTTTTGCTTTATTATGTATATTAGAAGAAGTGAGTTATACTCGTAAAGATGGTCAATATTTGCGATGGGATTATCGTTCAATTCATAAACAAGGTAAAACACCTTTTAATAAAGGAGAAATTCTTAGCTTTGAACAAGCCATTGTTAACAAATTAGATGAAATTATTCAAGATATTCAGCCTTCTAGTCAACAATTAGAACTTTTTTCTATTTCTACGAATCCAGATCAAGGAACACTTAAACTTTATAACGGTTCCTGTTTAGATATTCTACCTACCTTACCTGAAAATGTCTATGATGCTGTCATTACTTCCCCTCCTTATTGTAATCGCTATGACTATACTCGAACTTATGCTTTAGAATTAGCATTACTGGGGGTGAATGAAAAAGAACTGGTAAAACTTAGACAACAAATGTTAAGCTGTACTGTTGAAAATAAAGCCAAGGATTTATTAAAGATGAATCCAGGTTGGAAAACGGCTCTTGATGTAACCCATAATCAAGAACTGTTGCAATCTATTTTAAATTACTTACAGGAACAAAAAGAACAAAATTTATTAAATAATAATGGTATTATTAGAATGATAACAGGTTATTTTTATGAAATGGCTTGTGTAATTCAGGAGTGTGGTAGAGTGATGAAACCTTATGCACCTCTAATTCTAGTTAATGATAATGTTCGCTATGCTGGAATCAGCATTTCTGTGGATTTAATTCTCTCTAAAATTGCAGAAGATTTAGGATTTTATATTGAAAATATTTTAGTCTTACCTAATGCAAAAGGAAACAGTAGTCAGCAAATGGGGTTACATGGGAGAGACGCTTTAAGAAAGTGTATCTATATTTGGAGAAAAGGCAAATGACAACTCAAAAAACCTATCTTCAACATTTAACAAGGAGTGAGGATCTGATTACAGAGTATCAAGCAACTCGATCAGGCTTTGTTGCTTTAGCTTTGGAAAAAAACCGGAGAGCAACTCCTTTTATTGAACAAGCAAGAACCCTCAAGCTATTTGCTTCTCAGGCTACAATACCGACGGATCTTTTAGCAATTACAGATATACAACCTGCTTTACTAACAGCAGCAGGACTCTCGGATAAATCTATTAAATATTTAGAAATTCAAGATAAAATCGATGCCATTCAAGGATTAATTAAAAACTTTTTAGAACCCGCAGGAGCAAATTTTATAGAAGAGTTAGTTTTTAGATTTTTACTAACACGAGGAGATACATTAGGTGGTGCAATGCGGAATGCTGGCGGAATTCTAGCACAACGAAAACTAATTCGTACCTTGATTTCTATATTAAGAATTTCAGGAAAATCTTATCGATGGTTACATTCTGCAACAAATCAATGGATACAAATGCTAGAAGATGACTCTGATATCGAGTTATATTTAAAAGGTTTAAGTTGGAAACATGAACTCGAATACCGCACTTTAATGTTTAATCGAAAAGTTAATTTAGTAGGTAATAATGTAGATTTGTGCATCTTGAATTGTACTCCAGAAGAACTGACTCAAAAAGAACAATTACCCTCCAGTTATATTGCATTAGGAGAACTCAAAGGCGGAATTGATCCAGCAGGTGCAGATGAACATTGGAAAACAGCACGAACAGCGTTACAGCGAATTATCACTGCATTCTCAAAAATAGAACTTAAACCCCATACCTTTTTTATTGGTGCTGCTATTGAAAGAAATATGGCTAGAGAAATTTGGCATCAACTTGAAAATGAACTATTAGAAAATGCAGCCAATCTGACTAATGATCAACAAATGGTTTCTATCTGTCGATGGATATGCCATCTGTAGGATCAAAAGTCTATTTTACTCATTATCCGATAGAATTTGTAAACGAATTCTACCCTCACTACCATCCCCTAATTGCACTTCAATAATTTGACCTGCTAACTGTTCTAAACAGCCTAAAAGCGATCGCAAATGGGGGGTACTTGCTCCTGTATCCACATATAATCGATCCGCTAAACTTCCGACTCGTTTCCAACTACTATACAATTTAACCATCGTTTGTTCGAGAACAGTGGCTTGTTTAACTAAATCAGAAGCTGTATTTAAACATCCCACCCGTAACGCTTCTTCTAAAGCCATTTCCATATCCACAGAAGACTGATTTAAGGCTTGAACTTGAGCCGCAGCATCCAAATATTTCGATAAATTTTTGGCTTCCGATGTTAACTGTTTAATCGTATCAACATCAGGATTTTCTACCATTTCCCGTTGCAATTCTGTAATGTGTGCTTCGGGTAATTTTTCCATTTCTCGAACTAATGGCGCAAGATACCGAGGCGGCATGGAACCCTCCGTTGCTTTTTCCCGAATTTCATCAGGAATTAAATCAGAACTCATCGCCGTCCATTCATCATTTAATTGTCGAACTTCACGACGAGTAATGCGATCGCCTTTACACGCCGCATCACTGACCATTTGTTGAACTTCTGCGGGTGCTTTTGCAGTTTCTACAAAAGCTCGTTTACTAAAATTATTAATTGCATCGGGGTTAAGATGACCTTGAAGTAATAAAGTATCCGCACTATTTGCTAATTCAATTAAAGCGTAGGCTTGACTTTTGCTAATTTCCCGTTCTTTTAACCAATTTAAAAAGCCTGTCCCCCGTCCCTCGCCGCCTTTTTTCTCGCGATCACGAACCACTCTTAAAATTCTGCCTCGCCAAATTTCCGTTTGCAAGTCAAAGCGATCGCAAACTTTCCAAGCGACATCAATTTGGTGTTCAAAATCCAATTCAGGAATTTCTGCTTCTGGATCAGGAAGTTCAAAATGCAGATCCTGAAATTCAGCTAAAACCTGGACAAGTTCATCGGGAGTTTGGGGACTGTCGGCCATCGGACGCACGCTTAGTTGGGAGACTGCCGGATCATTATTGCACAATTAGGCAACCTCTGACGTTATCGATCAAAGATCAAAAGCCAAATCCAGTTTTATTCGATAGGAATTAAACAGCCTGTGTGCTACATTTATACACCCTACAAGATCAATTTATTCGATTAATTTAAAGAGTAATTCTAAAATTTCTTTGCGATCTTTTTGATTAGTTTCGGGTTGTTCATCTAACCAAGTGATCGCTTCATTTCTTCCCTCTTCCGCCGCAATCATTAAAGTACCCCAGGTTTTTAAATCCAGTTGATCGGGTTTTTCTAATAAAGCAGCATTCAGACGATTTTTAATCCGTCCTCCATTAGATCTTAATAAATTAGCAATTTCTTGTTGATTCCCTGGATTATTTTTTAACACCTCTAACGCCTCACTCCAGCGTCCATCAATTAAACTTGCTAAAACTTGTTGACTGGGACTCGCCCAGGCTGCAATGGCTTGCGCTTTAGTAATTTTAGCATGAAATTCAATTAAATCTAACTGCCCTTGAACGGCGGATGACCATTTTAAAGAAGATTGATTTCCAGAAACAATATTTTTTTTCAAGGGTTTAATTAAATCTAATGCTGGCGACCATAACCCACTTCTAGCTAATCGTAAAGCTTGTCGATAATTATAATCATCTAAGAAGACTTCATCTAAAGAAATAGCCGTTAATTGAATCGGATTTGGAATAAATTTAAAGGGTTGAACTTGATAAATACTAAACTGAGGTTCTAAGCCGATAGTTTGTTCAATTAATAATTCCGGGTCTTTTCCTCCCGTAACTTCCTGCCAGATTGGTTGCTGTCCGGCGGCACTTTTCCACTCTAACATCATACTCAAATGATGGTGATTGGGATTGTAATGAATAATCTGTCCGTAGGGAACAATTTTGTCCCCCATAACTCGCTCACTATTAAGATTAAACCAAAGCCCCATTTGAGGAATTTTGCCTTTAAATGGAGTTAATCGCGTTAAGGGAAGTGGCTTATTAGAACCTTGTTGATTGGATTCAGTTCCAATTAAAGATGCAATTACAAAAGATTCGGCTGGGCCTTGAGTATCAAGTTGTTGAGTTAAGCGATAATAGGAAGTGGTACCTGGTCGTTGATAGGGCATTTGCACCGCTTGATAAAGTCGCAATTGCACGATTTCCTGACACACTCCTTCACAAGGATGAGTCACACTAGATTTGCGAGTTTTTAACACGGGAATTAATAGATCGGGTGACTCTTGAACCCAGGTTTTTGAAGCAACAAATGCCGAGGGAAGAGGCAATAAAGCAGCTTGATTTTTGGCTACGGAGTTAGGAGAATTCAGTTGCGGTAAGGCAAAAGATTTGCCCGCAATTAACCCCTCTTTTTTCAGGGTTTGACTAATTTCTGCTAAGGTTTGAATTGAGTCCCGGCGTTGCAGAGGAATTTGTGTCCACGCAGGTAAAAATTGATTCAGCCAAATTCCTACATCAGGATTAACAATCAGTTGATAACTAAACCAAGCACATCCGCCAATTAAGGTTGAGCCTCCCAACAATAAGGTAAAGGCAACCCCATCCGCGATCCATTTTTTCCACAATCTCCATAGCGGTTGACCTCCCCGTTTAACCAACGGTTTTAAGGCCTTGGGTGATGACGTTTTCCCAGAAGCCAAAACAGCTTGTTGAGAACGTCGAATTTGACGACGCTGTAACCCTGATGGAGCCTGGGGTTTACCCGGTTTGGCTTTGGGTTTTAGGGGTTGACTCTTTTTTCGCGCAGAGGGTTGATGACCTGTCTCTAAAGGATTCATCATGAAGATTTAGAAGTAAGATGGGGTTATACTAACGGCGGAGCAATACTTGTTCATAAAGTTCTCCGGCTCGTTCCCAAGTATATTCAGTTTCAATTAATAATCGCCCATTTTGCGACAATTGGTGTCGGAGGTTAGGATGTTCAAACAATCGGCTAATGGCTTCCACATATTCAGCAACGGAGTTAGCGCGTAAGGCTCGATGGGGATGATTTGGCCCATCAACGGCCAATCCTTCTAAGCCTCGGTCACTGGCCACGACGGGAACTCCTGCGGCCATTGCTTCTAGGGTTTTATTTTTAATCCCATATCCACTGCGTAAGGGGGTTACACAAACCGTTGCTTGATGTAAATAATCCACCACCTTCGGAATGCTTCCAGTGACAATTACACCGGGATAATTGGCTAATTGTTGAACCTCTGGTACGGGTCTTGCTCCTACAATGGTAAAGGTTGTATCAGGATAGCGTTCTTGTAAAATGGGTAAAACCTCTAAGCTAAAAAATCGAGCCGCATCGATATTATGGGAAGCATCCATCGCACCGACAAAGGCTAAGTTATGATTATTGGGATCTTGCGATCGCATGGGAAATAATTCTAAATCAACGCCATTAGCAATCACATGAATTTGACCTTGAGGGTTAAACTCCTGAAACTGTTTTTCATCATCATCGGTGGTCACGACTAAATCCTGAAATTTCGCAGCATAGCGTTTTTCATACCGTTCTAAGAGTAAATTTAAGTAAATGCGATCGCGTTGAGGATTGGGAGAAGCCCCCATTTCTAAATGATTACGAGTCCAACCCACCAAGGAACTATGAATATTAACAACGGTATGAACTTGGTTTAGATAGGACGGTCGAATATAAATTTCATTAACACTATGTTCACAAGTAATGATATCAAATTTGCTTTGTTGAATTCCTTGATCAATCCAAGTTTGTATCTCTTTAGAGTAACGATAGAGAACATTAGGAGGCGTACTTTTTATTAAGGAATTTAAAAACCGTCCCACTTTACCCATTCCTGAAGAACCAGGCTCTGGAGGAAGGGGAAAAACCATGAGTTGACTGACCCATTGACGCAATTCTTCAACATCGTGATCACTCACCCCTGGATGTCGTTGGGTGACTAAGGTAATATTGTGGTGAGAATGTAGATATTTCAGCAAGTTAAACGTTCTAATCTCGGTTCCGCCTCGACTGGGGGGATAGGGAAAGGTTGAAGAAATCATTAAAATATTTCGAGAATCATCTGGCATCATAGAATTTACTGAAACCTTAGTTTAAATTGTTAAGAGCTTGATCAACACGAGGAGTTAATAGATGCAGTCTCGGGGCATTTACACTTTAGCAAATGATGTGGTTTTTGACCAGTTAGTCGCTTTACTCAATAGTATTGAGGTTAATATTAGTCCTGATATTCCCGTTTGCGTGATTCCTTCTCGAAAACACGATGTTTGACAAAAACTGATGTTGAAAGCTAGACGCTTTTCGCCTTTTTCTTTCAATTAAGCTGTTCCCTGCTATGAATTTAGTTTCCTACAAAATGGAATTTAGGTTATTGCCAATCATTTTTGAGTGAGTTATTATACTATTGTACAAGTTTTAGTCAATTGTACAACCTGTTTCAGAATTAAGCATTCAATCAATTTATGACTTCATTCAATATTTCTACTGCTGAACCTTTATTATCAATTGTTACAGCAACATTAGGGAAATTTTCGGATTATTGGTTAGAGCAATTGTTGAAAGTTAAAGGGAATGTGGAATTTATTTTGGTTTATCCTCCTAATACTCCTATTCCAAACTTTCCCGATCCTCGAATAAGAGTTATTATCAGTCCTTTCAAAGGGGAAGTGATGCAAAGAATGACGGGACTCCTGAATGTCAATACTGAATACGTTATCGCTCTGGATGATGATGATTTTATTCATCCTGATATTTTAGAGCTTACCAGTAACTATTTCGCTCGGTTCCCTGAAAGTTGGGTATTAAGATTAGCAATTAAAAATATTGACTACCAAGATGAAGCAGAAATTCAGAAAGAATGGTCGGCTATTCCTAATATTGATCAACTGGAAGTTATTAGCAAAACTCCTGAAAATCCATATCCCTATCAAAAAGGGAATTACAAAGACTTACTCGCTATCCCCATCGTTCCTCTTAATAATAAGTTAGATATTCTCTTGCTAATTAATCAAAAAAGAACCCGAAAAGATAGGGAAGGAATTCATTTTGAGAATTTTAATAATAAAGTTTGGAAAACAGTTCAAGTTAAGGAATCTTTAGAAGATTTTAGTCAAACCCTAAAACTGATGAATGCGTTGACCTGGATTCCAAGTTGGAGCTTAGATCGGACTTTAGGTCTATTTATCCAAGCTAAATTCTATGAACCTGAAAAAATTATGGGTCATGCACTACCCAAACCCGAACAAATTCGATACATTCTCATGCAGAAAAAGGGTTTTAGAATCTATTTATCATCGGATATATTGTTAATTAAAAGGTTTCCTCAGTATGCCTATCTATGGAATCTTATTTTTTCCCAGTTAGATCAAATCCCTCGATTTTTATTCTCAAGGCTAAAATCAATTTTACAAAAGTAGATCGGATTTTGACCCGGTTAACCCTTGAATGATTTCTTAAATCCTTTCTAGGGTTTTAATAGAGAAGACATAAATTACGTTCCTATATTGACGCGACCACAGACAACCTAGGACTTGTGACAATTTGGAAACCAGCACATAGTTGTACTCCAAGCCGAGTTCCCATCTGTTATTGTTTAGAGTAGATAACACCCATAACACCCCCTATGCACCGCTCTCGCTTCTGAGCGGTGTTTTTGTAGACAGCATTATTCATTGATGGATTTATGGGAAGGGTCATAGGAATCATATCGAAACATTAGGGATAACATAGAATCAGCGCCAGAACTTTAAACTCCTTTTCTCCCTATTCCCTACTATAAAATATGAACACAGATTTTACTAATTCCTTACCTAAGTGGCTGAAGTTTATTCAGCGTTATCGCGCCAGTCTGATTATTGGAATTCCCATATCAAGTTTAACCATTGGTTTGGTGATTGTTGCGATCTTTCAGTACCAAAGCCAAGAGGCGAGAAATCGAGTCCGCCATAGTTATCTTGTCCGTAATCAAGCTCAAGAGTTGTTAACTCAAGTTTTAACCGCCGAAATGGGGGTTAAAGATTATGCGTTAACTCGTCAAAAGCATTATTTAAACATTTACCAAGAAACCTTAAAAAATTTACCATCCTCTATCCAAAAACTTAAAGATTTAGTTGCCGAGAAGTCCAATCAAACTGATCAAATTCAAAAGCTTGAAACTGCTATTAATCAATCCCAAGAACTCTTAAAACTTTACTTAAATACGACTCAATCTCCTAATCCATCCCCAAACCAGTCGCTATTTTTACAAAATCTATTAAAAAAGACGGGGATACAAATGCAGATTACTCGTCAAGATATTAATCAATTTATTAGCGAAGAAGAACGTCTACTCGAACTCGGCAGAAGTCTCCAAAATCAGCAAACAAAATTGATTTGGATTTCCATGTTTGTTGTCACAGGAATGGGTATAATTGGTTCAGGATTTGCCATTTATTTAATGCAGAAATTAGATCAAAAGTTAGCCGTCCAAATTGCTAAAACCCATGCTCAAGAACGTTTATTTAGAGATACATTTGAACAAGCTGCTGTCGGCATTGGTCATATTTCTCTGTCTGGAAAATGGCTAAAAGTTAATCAAAAATTCTGTGATATTGTTGGCTATTCCCGTGATGAGCTATTAAGATGTAAGTTATTTGATATTACTCATTCTGATGATGCTGAGGCTGAATTATATTTGTTTCAAAAGCTTATTGATCAAGAAATTCCTAGTTATTCAATTGAAAAACGCTATCTTCGGAAAAATGGTTCAATTGTTTGGATTAATTTAACGGTTTCTTTGGGGTCATGGTTAGAGCGATCACCCTACTGGCAAGGGGAAGAAAAACGCTATGGGATTACGGTAATTGAAGATATTACATCTCGCAAAGAATTAGAATTAGAACGCGATCGCTTTTTTGAATTATCCGTTGATTTCTTAATGATTGCCAACCGAGATCGAAAATTAAAGCGGGTCAGTCCTTCTGCGGAAAAAATTCTGGGTTTTACGTCCCAAGAATTGCTACAAACCTCCTTTCTATCTCTGGTTCATCCCGATGATTTAAGTTTTGTTGAGGCGACGATTAGTGATGAAAATACTCAAGAAGCGTTGATTGTTTCTTTTGAAACCCGATTACGATGTAAAGATAATACCTATAAATGGATTGCTTGGAATTGTGTTCGGGTTGCTAGTAGTGGATTAATGTATGGAACAGGTCGAAATATTACCGAACGAAAACAAATAGAAGATGCCATTGAACGAGAACGTCAACAATTGCGACAAATTATTACCCATGCTCCCGTTGCCATGGCAATGTTTGATCGAGAAATGGGTTACATTGCCTATAGTGATAAATGGCTTTCTGATTTTGGTTTGGTTGGATTAAAACAACAGTCTTCCCCCCTTAAATCTCCCTACCCTGAAGCTTTTCCTAAAATGCCGGAATCCTGGAAAAATGCGTTTAAACAGGTTTTAAAAGGGGAGATTATTTCCAGTGCTGAAGATGTGTTTTATGATGCAGATGGCACAAAAGGTATTATTCGTTGGGCGATTCATCCTTGGTATGAACCGAATGAACAAATCGGCGGTGCTGTGATTGCAGCTGATCGCATTGATGAGTTAGTAGAAGCACGGGAAGCGGCTTTAGAAAATGCTCGAATTAAGTCTCAATTTTTAGCGAATATGAGTCATGAAATCCGTACTCCAATGAATGGGGTGATGGGGATGGCGGGATTATTATTAAAAACAGAATTAACCCCTAAACAACAGGATTTTGTTCAAAGTGTTCGGATGAGTGCGGAACATTTATTAGCGATTATTAATGATATTCTGGATTTTTCTAAATTAGAAGCTGGAGAAATGAAGCTGGAAAGCTTAGATTTTGATTTAGAAAATTGTTTAGAAACGGTTATTGATTTAGTCGCTACTCAAGCGGAAGAAAAAGGGTTACAACTGGCGATTATTGTTGATTTGGAAGTCCCCCGTCAGTTACGCGGAGATCCGGGTCGCGTGCGTCAAGTCTTATTAAATTTATTAGGAAATGGAATAAAATTTACCTCCCAGGGAGAAGTAGTAGTGCGGGTTAAGCAAGTTTCTAGCACCTCTAAAATGACGTTATTACGGTTTGAAGTTTCTGATACCGGAATTGGGATTTCTCCTCAAGGACAGGAAAAACTCTTTCAATGTTTTTCTCAATTGGATGCTTCCACCACTCGTCAATATGGTGGAACTGGATTAGGATTAGTCATTTCTAAACAATTGGTGACTTTAATGGGGGGAGAAATTGGGGTTGAAAGTCAGTTAGGTCAAGGCTCTAAATTTTGGTTTACGGCTCAATTTTTGACCGGGGAAGCGACAAAAAATCGCGCTGTCCCCCCCAGTTTAATGAATTTAAAACTATTAGTTGTTGATAGTAGTGCCACAATTCGTCAAGCTATTCGCTATTTAACTCAATCTTGGGGAATGCAGTTAGATGAAGCCATGAATGGAGAATCAGCATTAACGTTATTACACCAAGCGGCGACTCAAGGGGAACCTTACCATGCGGCAATTTTTGATCAACAATTATTACGGGGAAATGGGGAAAATGTGGCGGAGGTGATTCGTAGCGATCGCAATTTATCCCAAACTAAATTAGTTTTAATGACGATGATGAATCAACGGGATCTCGCTGAACAAATGTTACAGCAAGGAATTGCCAGTTATTTAATTAAACCTGTCAGAGCTTCTCGTTTATTTGATGCGTTATTGACTGCAATGGCGAATCAAATTTCATCCAGTTTGCAACAACAACGTCAAGAAGCTTGTTCCTATCGTCAGGAAAAAGATACCCAACCCAAACCTCCCTTACAGATTCTCTTAGCCGAGGATCATCCCATTAATCAACAGGTGATTTTAAATCAATTAAGTTTATTAGGATATGAAGCAGATTTAGCTAATAATGGGCAGGAAGCTTTGGAAATTTTGAGTCAAAAAACCTATGATGTTGTGTTTATGGATTGTCAAATGCCCTTGTTAGATGGGTATGCAACAACTCGACAATTAAGATTACAAGAACATGATCGTCGTCATACGATTATTATTGCGCTGACCGCCCATGCGTTACCTGCGGATCGAGAAAAATGTCTGGCTGCGGGGATGGATGATTATCTGAGTAAACCCGTTGAACCCGAAGATTTAGAAGCGGTTTTAATGAAATGGGCTCAGGTGATTCATTCTAAAAGTCACCAACCCCAAATTTTAGGAACTTCAGGATTAATGAAGGCAAAAATTCCTTCTAGTTCTGCGGATCAAACGCCTTTGAATGTCGAACGTTTGCGAACAATTTCTGGCGGGAAGAAAGACTTTCAGCAAAAATTATTAGCCGTTTATTTAGACCGCACCCATCAAGATTTTAGTCAGATTGAAATCGCCATCAGCGATCAAGATTTTGCCACTCTCCGACAATATGCTCATCGCCTCAAGGGCTCTAGTGCCAATGTGGGAGCAACCATTATTTCTCAACTGGCTTATCAACTGGAAAATGCGACACAACAGCAAAACCTTTCCCTGTGTTCTAAACTGATCAGGAAAATTGAACAGAATTTAGAAACCCTGAAAGTCTATATTGACGAGTATTTGAATCAGATTTAACAGACTTTACCCGCAATTCGATAAAATCTTAAGATAATGAGTTGCTCGATTTGTGATTTCCCTAAGTTCTATGACCCAGGATGTTCGACAGTGGCTAGACGAAATTAAACGCTTGAAACAACAGTTGGCACAAACCCAACGGGAACTGAATGCGGCGATCGAAAGTTCTGACCAATGGCGACAACGCTACAATATCGAAGCCCAGCAACGACGCCAAGAAGCGCAACGATATTTAGAACAAGTAGGGGAACTGCGGGGAGAATTAGAACGATGGCAACGTTTATCTCCCCTTCCCAATGAGTTACAAGTGCGGGTTGCAGTTCGTCAAGAAATGGATCAGTTAAAAACCTTGGATGAGGTGAAAGCTAAATTAATTGAAGCGATGTTAGAACGCGATCGCTCTCGTGAACAGATTCATCAACTTGTCGAAGCTTTAGAAGCCGAAAAAGCGGCTCATCTGGAAACCCGCAATAGTTTAACAACAGCGTTAGGCGATACGGTTGATTTACTCACTAAAGCTCAAAATCAATCTCAATCTGCAACCACTGTGTTACCGACGTTAATAGCAAATCAGTCAGAGTATTCGTCTTCTATTGCTCAACTTCCCGAAGCTCAACAACCCTTACCTCAATTACCGCCTATTGAGGAGGGATAGGGGGACAAGGGGAAGAGGGGAAATAATAGACACTCCTTTGGTGAAACTCGAAACCCCACTGAACAGGCAAGATGCCTGTTCCACTGACCTGTTAACAGTCAACAAAAATGCGATATAGATTTTTTGAGAAATGGGTGATAGGGTCGATGAGTTTGGCGATGGGACTGAATGGCTATTTAACAGTTTTAGCAGCACCGGAACCCCCAATAGATACCACTGAAACCATTCAGGAACAAATCGAACTTGCTGATCTTGATAATAATACGGAGACGAATGATAAGGTATTTAATGTCACTTCAGTGTCTTATTTATCAGATATTAATCCGGGGGATTGGGCGTTTCAAGCTTTGCAATCTTTGGTGGAACGCTATGGCTGTATTACCGGATATGAGGATAACCGTTATCAAGGCAATCGCGCCTTAACTCGATTTGAATTCGCTGCCGGATTGAATGCCTGTTTGTCTCGGATTAATGAGATAATTGCATCTAATACAGGACATTTAATCACCTCTGAAGATATAACCCTTTTGCAACAACTACAAGAACAATTTGCGCCAGAACTCAGCGTTTTAAAAGGTCACTTAACTGCCTTAGAAGCTCGTACAGCAGAAGTTGAAGCCAATCAATTTTCCACCACAACAAAACTCACCGGGGAAGCCATTACCACCTTCTCTAATGGGTTTAGTGGGTTGGTGGATGGCAATCATATTCCAGTGGTTCAACATCGAGTGCGACTGAACTTTAGAACCAGTTTTACAGGTCAAGATAGCCTCTATTTTCGGATGTTTGGGGGAAATGCGCCTCAATTAGCTTTACCCGGAGGTTCCGCCGAGGGATTAACCACCGTTAATCTCACTTATCCTAATGATGAGATTCGCGCAGGTCGTCTCGCTTATTCCTTTCCCGTGAATTCCCGACTTTCCGTTAATGCGATCGCCACAGGTGGTGTATTATTTGATCTCGCCCCTACCCTGAGCCCGTTTCTGGAAAGTGGAACCAGTGGGGCGCGAGCGTTATCAGAATTTGCCTCATCAAGTCCTATCTATCGAATTGGGGGAGGTGCAGGAATAGCCGCTAATTACCAACCTAATCCTCAATGGATTTTCAGTTTAGCTTATTTAGCGAGTAATGCCCACAATGCTGGAAATGGAGAAGGTTTATTTAATGGTGAATATACCGCTTTAACCCAAATTCGTTGGAGTCCAAAACCCAAATTGGGCATCGGTTTAACCTATGTAAATGCTTACAAAAATAGGGGTGCAATTTTTGATTTTGGGACTACATTTCCCTTAGTTGAAACCTGGGAAGCTAATAAACCCTTTTCCCAAATGATCACCAATTCCTATGGATTAGAAGGATTTTATCAATTTAGTCCCCATTTTGCCATAAATGCTTATTTAGGTTATACCCAAGCTAAAAATTCTCCTGGGAATGGCAATGCGGATATTTGGTATTATGCCGTTGGCTTGGCTTTTCCTGATATTGGTAAAGAGGGAAATTTAGGGGGTTTAGTCATTGGTGCAGAACCCTATCGCAGTGATAATCCTCCTCCGGCTAACGATGTCCCTTTTCATATTGAAGCGTTTTATAAATATCGATTAAATGATTATATTGCGATCACTCCTGGGTTAATTTGGTTAACAGCACCTGCCCAAAATAATAATAATGATGATGCAGTTATTGGTATTGTTAGAACAACCTTTACATTTTGAACCCGGATTAAAATCTGCTGTTAATAAGTGAAATAGTCTTGTTTGTGTGTTCCTGCCTATATTAAGCTAGTTGAGATGACCTGACTCTTTAAGGTTAATTTGTGAACAGTAAACCAACCCACCAACAACAACGAGAACAATGGAGAGATGCTTTAGAATCTGCTATCGCTCAACCAGAAGAACCTCTGCTTGTTGAACATTTCCTAAAAGCTTGGAATACCTCAGCCCGTCCAGCTTTATTTCGGTGTTATGACAACCAAAAGTATATGATTAAAGGTCAACAAGCAGGTCGTCAGATTGTCAATGATCAAATTGTGGCGAGGCTAGGAATCACAATCAACGCGACCGTTGGCTACCCTCGAATTGCTGAAATTGATTCTGATCTATCAGAAGCGTATCCTGAACTGGATTACCTTACCCCTGGAACAGCACACGCTACTCTTTTTATTGAAGGTTGTCAGGATGAGAGGGATCTAACCAAGTTTTACACTGAGCAAGTAGAAAATATTCCTCAGTTTGCGAGTTTGTGTGTATTGTATGGTTGGGTTTTAGCCAGGGATCATCAGTTTATCTTTGAAAAACAGTATCCTAATCGAGTTTATTCTGTCGATCATGGTCATTTTTTCCCTGGTGGGCCAAACTGGACTCAGGAAACTCTCAGTCAAGCTCCTGCTGCTGAGTTAGATACTCGTTTACGCATACTCTGTTCCTTCAGCCACGAGTCCCCAGAAATCAAAAACGCTTTAGAACAACTTGATCAAGTTTCTGAAGATAAAATTATTCAAGCTGTTGCAGCACCTCCTATCGAATGGGGGCTTACAATAGAAGAACGAGTTACGATGGTGGAATACTTAGTCAAGAGACAACAAGAGTTAATCAATCTTCTATAATCCATTCAAGCAAGACATAACGGCCAAGCCTATGGTTAGCAGATACAGTATTATTCAATATGTTCCTAATCCGATTGCTGATGAACGGATTAATATTGGTGTTGTGGCTTTCACGGATCTTGAAGTTCGTGTGCAGTTTTTAGCTAACTGGAAGCGTGTCCGTAATTTTGGGATGGAAAATATTAACTTTCTAACAAACTTTGCTGAAAGAATGAAAGAAACGGCATCTCGCGGGTTAGTGTTTCCGGGGGATGAAGAAAGTGAAATTCCTAAACATGAACGATTAACAAAAATTGCACGCGGATGGATGAACAGTATTCAGTTTACTGAACCTCGTCCTTCTCTAGCTCCTGTAGATAAACTGCTTCAAGATATTGTTGAAGATTTCCTTGTTGAGCCGCATAATTCCCTCATTAATAGAGATAAAAGCTATAAAGATATTCCTATAAATTCCTCGATTCCATCACTCTATAAACCTAAACCCCGCGATCGACAACAGGCTGCTAGAGTTGCAACTTCTAGTGTCAAAGAAGCTTTCAAAAACTGGCTAGGTCAGGAAAATCAGGAGCAATTTAAAACTTTAATAAAACAAAAATATGAACTTTATGGAAAGCGAGAAAAGTTTAAATTTGATGTGGCAGTTGCGAATGGGAATCCTTATCTATTAGCGCAGGGTTTGTCATTTGAAATCAATCCACCAGAAAATTCTTTACAAGCACTTTCTTGGTCTATTGAAAATGTTAAGAAGTACAATGAAGATTTACCCATAGCTGTGATTACGCTTCCTCCAAAAGAAGAAGATTCTCCCGATTATTTAGAGCGAAAAAACATCTATGAGCAATCAACAGAAAATTACTTATATTTAGGAGCAGATGTTTTACAAGAACATCAAGTACCAGACTGGATAGAACAGAAATTGAACCCAATTAAACAAAAAATTCTTGAATCGGTTCATCAAACTTAACTATAAAAAAACTCGGTAGAGACGTTACATTCAACGCCTCTACTCACAAATTAAAATCCCATAACTTTTGCCACCGCTTCCATTTCCGGTGCAATTCCCGCTTTGAATTTATTGTTGCTGTGAGTAATAGCTGTATCAGGATCTTTTAAGCCATTTCCTGTTAACACACAAACAATTTTAATTCCTTCTGGAACCTGATCTTTCACTTTCAATAATCCCGCTACGGACGCGGCACTTGCAGGTTCACAAAAAATCCCTTCCCCAGACGCTAATAATCGGTAAGCATCCAAAATTTCTGTATCAGTAACAGCGCTAAAACTGCCTTTACTGGCATCTTTCGCCGCCACCGCAATATCCCAACTCGCCGGATTTCCAATCCGAATCGCTGTTGCTAAGGTTTCAGGATTTTCTATCGGATGACCCGACACTAACGGTGCCGCACCCGCCGCTTGAAATCCCATCATTTGGGGTAAACGAGAACATTTCCCAACAGAATGATATTGACAAAATCCCATCCAATAGGCACTAATATTCCCCGCATTTCCCACCGGAATACATAACCAGTCGGGGGCATCTCCCAAGGCATCTACTACCTCAAAGGCGGCCGTTTTTTGACCTTCTAAACGATAGGGATTGACGGAATTTACTAAGGTAATTGGGTAATGTTCGGCCATCTCTCGGACAATATTCAACGCTCGGTCAAAATTCCCCTTAATTGCTAAGACTTCCGCCCCATATAATAAGGCTTGGGCTAATTTCCCTAAAGCCACATAGCCATCAGGAATCAACACAAAGGCTTTCATTCCGGCCCGACGGGCATAGGCCGCCGCCGAAGCCGAAGTATTTCCGGTACTTGCACAGATAACGGCTTTGCTGCCTTCCTCCTTGGCTTTGGAAATCGCCATCGTCATGCCTCGGTCTTTGAAGCTGCCTGTGGGGTTAAGTCCGTCATATTTCAGATAGACCTGCACCTGTTTGCCAATTCGTTCAGCAATCGTTGGGGCCGGAATCAAGGGCGTGTTGCCTTCTTGTAGAGTAATAACGGGGGTCGCTTCAGAAACAGGTAAATAGTTGCGATAGGCTTCAATCAGACCGGGCCAGCACTTTAATGAGGACTGGGTTGTAGGCAAAGTCAACGTCATCTTGGTAGGAGTTAATAAATGAAAATTGACACTCCCCAGCCTGAAGGCGTGGGGATTCTGGGTTCAACGAAACCACTTAATCAAAGTACCTTGCAGTGCTTCAACCAGAGGTGGGATTCTCCCCAAGCGTAAATTCGGGTATGCCCTACCCTATTCGCATTGCTGCGAGTTCTTTTTTAGCTTGAAACAAATTTGTTTCAAAAAACTGGTTGTCTAGCCCCCACGAATCTTTTACCCACTGCTGGAAGGAAACTAGAACTGTGCAGTAGAACCCTATAGATTCAGTTGTCAAGGTTCAGGGTTTTGCCGTTAGGCGACTAGGTTTTTAGACAGGTTATTTACCTTTCCTGTTGCCGGAAATAGTAGCACGATCAGATGTCAATAGACAACCCAATATAAAGCCGTCCTAGAAGGATGGGGTTTTAGACCCATTTTCTTGATAATCCGTTTAAGGATTGACAAATAGACAAATTCATGATCGTTGAGAACTCCCTGAACGGTTTAAATCCATTAACTTGATCAGTTGACAGGATCAGCCGTTGGGTGTATTCCTTATATTGAGTATAACTAAACAACGTAACAACTCAACTTTTATCGGTTGAGCGCGCGGTCACACCTAACAGTGTTGACGTTTAGGAAAGCTAAATTTGGACAAGACTTAAGTAGAAAAAACTTTCTTCTGTACGGTAGGACATACCGGAAGTTAAGCTTTAGGAGAATCGACCTCTACTTAGGCTTGAGAAATCTTGTCTAAGCAAGTTGACTCGATGATTAAAGAATCTCAGTGTTTTCAAACCTGAGAATGTCAATTAGTTTACCTTCTCGTTTACTTTTAATATTTTTTTCAATAAGAGTAAACGTTCAGGGTAGGATATAGTTAAGATTTGTTGAGCTAAAATTTTTTAGATGTCAAATCAACTGCTGATGTCCAATCGTTCCTCGACCGCATCCCGTTCTCAAACCTTAGATGCCCCTTCAAGCCGGACTTCCGGTTCTGTTATGTCTAAGCCTCTAACGATTGATGCGATGAAAAATCTTTACAGCGCTGATCAGCAAGTGAAGTTTCTGCATTTGCACGCTGAAGTTGAAACCTTGCTCTTGGAATTACAAACCATCAAGCAACAGCGCCAAGAAACAATATCACCCCCACAGACTTGTTGAGTAGCCGTCTAAGTTCAACTCCCTATCCTAATCATTCCCAACTGGGTTTGGCAAAGACTGCTAAATACCTCGGTTTTTGACGGACTCTGTTTATAGGAGGTTACTTTTGGAGTCGGGCTTAAATCGGTTGAATTCCCTTGAACATAATTTTTATCAGCAGTCTCTAATTGATCAAAAGTGCCTGCTTGTCTGATGCAGGTAAAGTTTTTCATGGAAAATTGGGGGATTTCTGCGGCTATCCATCGGAAATTAGAGGCAAAAAATCACGCAATTTTAGTATTACCCTAACCCTTAATACTGAGGGATTTAAAAGTTTGCAAGATTCTATGACATTATCATCTGTTCAACCTCAAACTTTAGCATCTTCTGCTAATTCCACATCAAACTTACGTTTAAAAGACATTATCAAAAGTCTACCGCGTGAAGTCTTTCTCAAAGATCAGAAAAAAGCTTGGCTGACTGTTTTTATTAATGTTGTTCTTGTTGTTGCTGGCTATTTTGCGATCGCTTATTCTCCCTGGTTTTTACTCCCCTTTGCTTGGATTTTTACCGGGACAGCTTTAACGGGATTTTTCGTCATTGGTCATGACTGCGGACATCGTTCTTTTGCTGACCGTCGTTGGGTGAATAATTTAGTCGGTCATATCGCGTTTCTTCCCTTAATTTATCCCTTCCACAGTTGGCGCTTAGGACATGATCATCATCATAAACATACCAATAAACTAACGGAAGATAATGCTTGGGAACCCTGGACAATCGAAAACTATGAAGCCTCCCCTAAAATCGTACAAATTGCTTATAAATTAACACGAGGACGGCTTTGGTGGTTAGCCTCAATTTTACATTGGGCAATTGTTCACTTTGATTGGCGCAAATTTGATGGAAAAGGACGGGAACAGGTCAAATTTTCCTCTTTATTTGTAATCGGATGTGCTGCGATCGCATTCCCCACAATGATTTTTACCATCGGAATTTGGGGCTTTGTTAAATTCTGGTTAATGCCTTGGTTAGTTTACCATTTCTGGATGAGTACCTTCACCCTCGTTCATCATACAACCCCGGATATTCAATTTAAAGAGTCCCAAGATTGGGATGAAGCCTTAGCTCAATTATCGGGAACTGTTCACTGCAATTATCCTGGTTGGGTTGAGTTTTTGTGTCACGATATTAATGTTCATGTTCCGCACCACATTTCCACCGCGATTCCCTTCTACAATTTACGGACAGCCTATCAAAGTCTACAAGATAATTGGGGTGAATATCTCTATCCTGAGTCTGATTTTTCCTGGTCTTTAATGATTCAGATTGTGGATCAGTGCCATTTATATGACCCGGAAAATGCTTACCTTTCCTTTAAGGAATACAACAAGCATTAATTAAATCCCACTTGAATTTATTCCTCAAACCCTCTCTAAATTTCAGAGGGTTTTTTAGTAGAGAGTCCTTCAGGACTCTCTATTAAGATTGAGTCCTGAAGGACTCTCTACGGGTTATTCGGGTAGATTGGGCGTAAATATCATTACCCCAGATTCTTGATCGGTTTTATAGGTAATTTGCAGTTGACCTTCAGAATTAAGGGTAAATGTTTTTGAGGATTGTAAAGCTGAGAGAAATTGATCTTCTTGCTTCATAATTTCTTCGGGACAAGCCATTTGAGTTCTCCCAGCTACACCAAATTTTAATTGATCATCCTTGAGGGTGTAGGATGCGAAATAACGGTTACAACCGGATGAACCACTAATTTGATCCTTTTGGAATTGTAAGCTGATTTCCGTTTCTTTTAAGGGGGTTTGGGGGGATTTTTCATTACCCCAGGAGACTAATTTCCAATTAGTTCCTACTAAGGAGTCAGAAGCCATAGCTAGATTAATAATTGATAAAAGGGATAGACTGGCAATGGATAGGGATAGAAGTCGTTTTTTCATTGTTAGGAATTTGAGTTTTTAATTGTCCAGAAGGGGACTTGTTGAGTGAGTTGTAAACTGATGTTTTCAAGGCCGTTTTTAGCAAAAATAAAGGTTTTATCTTGCCAAAGGGGCACATAGGGAACATCTTCGGCGAGGAGTTTTTGAATTTCATCAAAAATCGCTTTGCGAGTTTGGGGATTTTGTTCTTGACGTTCTTGAGCGATCAATTGATTCATGCGATCGCTATAATAAAAAGAACCCTGATATTGACTCGCTCCTTTTTCACATCCGGTTTCTGCCGAACCTTTACTACAGTCTAAAAAGGGTTGAATATAGTTATCAGCATCAAGGAAATCGGCGTACCAATCTAAAACAAAAGTCGGATAAATTCCCTCCTCTAAATATTTAAAGGCTGTGGTTGATTCTACACTATTGAGTTGCAAGTTGAGTAACCCACCTAAATCTCGGTCTGCTAAGGCTTTTAACGTTAATCCTAAAAATCCTTTATTAGAGGAATTCGACGCATACCACAGTTCAACAATTGCTGGATTTTCTGGGGTATATCCGGCTTCAGTTAAGAGTTGTTTTGCTTTTTCAATATTGCCATCACCGTATTGTAAATTAAAGCTGGGTTGATAATCGGTAAAGGTGGTGGGAATTAAACTATATAGTAGTTCTCCTTGATTTTGTAATACCCGTTCATTCAGCACGGAACGATTAATTAAAGCAGCGATGGCTTGTCTCACTTCTTTACGATTTAAGGGTTCCGATTTAACATTCATCATCAGATAACTAATGTTATTACCATTGGCTGCTATCATTTGCCAATTGCCTTTTTCTGCTCCTTGTTTTAAGCTGGAAATTTGGTCAGCATTTAAGGATAAATAGGCAATATCAACAGCACCACTGCGAAAGGCATTAAATAAATTAGAGGCGCTAGAAAATCGTTGAATATCAATTCCGGTATTGGCAGGTTTTTCTCCCCAATAGTTTTCAAAGGCATCTAAGCGAATGACATCAATTTCTGAAGATTTTAATTTATAGGGCCCCGTTCCGACAAATTCATTGGGCTTAAATTTACCTTCTCCAATTTCATAAAATTGAGGAGAAACCGCCGTAATTCCTGAAAAGGCTAAAAGGGAAGGAAAGGCAGAAAAAGGTTGTTTGAGTTTAATGGTTAATTCATAGTCTCCCGTTGCTTGAACGGTATTAACGGCATCGGATAATAAGGAAGAGGGAGAACCTGCATTTTGAATAAATCGTTTGATGGAAAATTCCATGGCTGCGGCATTAAAGGCAGTGCCATCATGAAAGGTAACGCCTTCTCGCAGGGGAATAGTATAGGTTAATCCATCGGAACTCACGGTGGGTAAAGCGGTAGCTAATTTAGGAACAAGTTGATTGGTTCCTAGTTCATAATCATAAAGGCGATCGCCTAAATTATACAAGATATTTCCTGACATTAGTTCATAGGCATCTGCGGGATCTAAAGTTCGAGCTTTTAAGGTGGTTCCCATTGTAATTCGTCCGTTATTGGCAGACGTAGAAGCAGATTGATGACTCGTTTGATGGGGAGTACAACTAATAATAATTAGACAACAGAAGCAAAATAAACTGACCCATTGCAGTAAAAATTTTCGGGAAGACGGATGTAGATTTTGCAATCGATTCCACTGGGGTATTTTAGATTTCACCATAAACTGAAAATATTAAAAATAAATTTTAATTACCGATTATAGCATTTGATAGCCATTTAATCAACTTGGAGAAAAGAATTAATCTTCTTTTTTTTAGGATAAATACTGATCTTATCCTGGTTTTTTGTAAATGTAAAATAATATTGCAACTCCCATGATACAGTCATAAAAAATAGCAGGTATCCATTATGGAGTTATAATATTAGGGAATAGGTGTTGGAGAGGATAGAATATTTTATACCCCAGATCAACGGTTGTGACTGTTTAGGCAACGAAACCGACGGGAAAATAGGGGTAAATGGCTGGGGTTCAATATTTTATTAAAGTTACCCTAGAGAAGGTTGAAAAACTTTTAATTTCTTTAAGCTTGTTTAGGAAATGGTTAAATTTTGGCAAACTTAACCCTGATCTATCACAATAGAAATATCAAAGACACGATTAACAGACTGTTTAGGAATTTATTCTATTCCTATAGGGAGTTGACACGGACACTCTACCACTTGTCTGCTTTAAGTAGATGATTATCTCATCTGGAGGATTTACATTTTATGTCTCCCCAAGCTGACCTCCAAACCTTTATGCAGGTGGTTCCTGTTTGTCGCCATGATTCGCCCTTAGAAGCATTGCGGTTTATTTTTTCTCAGGGAAACTCCGAACAAGTTGTGATTGTCAATTCTAAACATTATCCTTTAGGTTTAATTTCCCTGCATCGCTTTCTTCCCTATCTCCTCAATACCACCTTCCCGACTTCCCCCGACCCTCAACAACCCTTTCTTGATGAGGTTTTGTCTGCTATTATCGAACCCATTATTGATGTTCCCTCCCATTTAAGTTTAGAAGACTTTTGGGTGTATTTACAATATCAAAGTTCCCATCCGGTACTAGAAAATAGCCTCCCTCAAACGGTATCCCTGGCTTTAATTAATCAGAAAGGAGAGTTTATTGGATTAATTAATAGTTTGCAAGTATTACGATATTTAGCCCAATATTCTCAACGCTTTACTCAGATTCAACAACCTCGACCTTCCCCTACTTTAGACTACAATTCAGAACCTCATCAACAGTTAGATGTGTTAGCGGCGGGAAATTTTAGCGTATCTCAACATTTAATTCAGTTTTTAGATGAACTGCCCATTCCCTTAATGATTCAAAGTGATGATGGCATCATTGTTAATCAAAATTTAGCATGGAGATCCCTGATTGGTCGAGGTTCAGAGGTTTTGCAAGAAGTCGCTGAATCGGTAACCCGTTGGTCAGAAGCCAGTGAAACATTTTCCTCGACCGAAAAATACCCAACTTCCTCCTTAGAATCCTCAATCGATTCTGGATTTCCAAGCCGTCATTTAACGAATATTTCTCAACCTTTAACCTCGAATTCACCCACCTTACAAATGCCGAGTTGGTGTCAATTGGGTAGCCAACCGGATACTTATATTTGTATTTGTCCCATCGCCCACAATCAAGAACGAGTTTGGCAATTTACTCGCCAACATTTAAACCCGGAATGGGAGATAGCGTTATGTTTAGGAAATAAAACCAATGACCTCTGGTTAGTCTTAGCTCAAGATATTACAGAACAGCATCGAGTCGCCCAAGAACTAACGGCAAAAAATACTGATTTAATTCAACTTAATCGCCTCAAAGATGAGTTTATGGCTTGTATTAGTCATGAACTTAAAACGCCCCTGACTGCGGTTTTAGGTCTATCGAGTTTATTAAAAGATCAAGCTTTAGGAGAACTCAACGAAAAACAAGCGCGTTATGCTCAACTGATTCATAAAAGCGGTCGTCATTTGATGTTAGTCGTGAACGATATTTTGGATTTAACGCGGATAGAAACGGGACAACTCGAATTAGTCCCAGAACCTTTACAAATTCAGGCAGTTTGTGAACGCGCTTTTGAAATGACTTTGCAACAATACCAAAGTCAAGATAAATCCGATATTAAACTACAAGCGGAAATTTTAGAACAACTTAAAAGTCGATTTACCTTAGACATAAAACCCGGTTTAGAAACCTTAGTTGCCGATGAATTACGCTTGCGGCAAATGTTAGTCAATTTATTATGTAATGCCCTCAAATTTACTCCCGATGGTAGCGAATTTGGTCTACAAGTTAGCCGTTGGGAAAATTGGATTGCTTTTACCGTTTGGGATAAAGGAATTGGCATTCCTGAAGATAAACAACATCTGATTTTTCAGAAATTTCAACAACTTGAAAGTCCCTTAACCCGGAAATTTGAAGGAACAGGATTAGGGTTGGTTTTAACCCAACGGTTAGCACGATTACATGGGGGAGATGTCAGCTTTATTTCTAAACCTAATAAAGGCAGTCAATTTACCTTATTATTACCGCCAAGTCCCCCTCGATGTAATTGGGAATTAGGGAATCATAGTTCCTCAGAAGAACCCGAATTTTTACCGTCTTCTCGTTCTTCTTCTCCTCAACAATCTCGTTTAGTTTTAGTGGTTGAAACGGTTCCTCACTTTATTCAAACCTTGAATGAACAACTCACCCATTTAGGATATCGGGTCGTAATTGCTCGTTCAGGAACAGAAGCCGTTGAAAAAGCCCGTCGCCTCCAACCGAGGATTATTTTGCTTAATCCTTTAATTCCTTTATTGTCCGGTTGGGATGTTTTAACTTTATTAAAAACCGATGTACAAACCCATAAAATTCCCGTGATTGTCACAGCAACATTAGGGGATAAACAACGAGCAGCCGCCAATCATTGTGATGGCTTTTTGAGTCTTCCTGTTCAAGGAGCAGAATTAGAAAAAATCTTAGGAGAATTGCTTCCAGAGGTTTCATCTTCCGAGCCTCAACAGTTAATGATTCTCTGGTTAAGTTTATCAGGAGATCAACATCACTTAAACTCAATCAATACCCTAGACCAGCCTAACTCAATTTATCATTCTGCTTTATTTTTATCGCAGTTTTCTCAGTGTCGAATTTTAGAAGCAGATGATATTAATCAAGCCGCTCTCATTGCTCGAATTTGGCATCCCAATGTTATCGTTTTAGAACGATATACTTCTGTTAAAAATCCCTTATATTTATTAACAGAAATTAGTCAACACGAAAGTTTAGTCCATTTACCCATTGTGACTTTAGACCCTGTAACAACTCAAGTTGCAAATCAAGTTAAAAACTTATCAATTTTTCCCTGTTTAGCGAGTCCCTCGGATGATGGGATGAGTCTTCAATCTTTTTCTCTGGCTATGGGTTCTGCTTTATTAGAAGTGATCCAAATTGCGACCCGTTTAAGTTGGAAACCGAGTATTTTAGTGGTCGATTCTTCGGTTTTACCGCAACAGCAATTAAGTCATCCTGTAGACACTAAAGATCATCCTTCAAAAGCAAGATTAAACCCTAAATCTTCTACCTCAGTTCAAAATTCAACGGTTAATTCTGATTGTTTAGATGCTCCCAATAATGCTAATATTAAAATTGAGCAAGCCTTAGTTCAATATATTGAAATTGCTGGATTTCGGAGCATTATGGGCAAAGGCTGGGAAGAAATTCTTCAGAAAATTCAATGTAAAAGTTTAGATTTAATGCTGATTTGTTTTCGACAACAATCTTTTTCTAATTTAGTTGAAGCTCTCTCGATTTTAGAAAAAATGGAAGCTAGAATTCCTATATTGATTTTAGCACAATCTGATGTTAAAGTCAAAGGTAAATCCCTCGACAAAAAACGTAAAACTAAATCGTCATCGTCTGTTGAAATCCCCAATTATTCCTGGGAAGAAATTATGGTTCATTTACAACGCTTTAGCTCTAGTTTTCCCCTCAAAGTCTTACCTTTTAATCTATCAGTTGAGTCTCTATTAGAAGAAATGAAAACCCTATTAACTCACTTACAACCGTGAAAATCCATCAGGAAAATAAAGCTTAAAACACAGCAGTAAGGAGTGAGAATCAGGGCAAACTTTAAGGGGATTGGGTTTCTGACCGGAGTTAGGAACCAAAAGGGAAAAATTGAATCAGATCCCAGGAGTAGGCTATGATGTGACCTTTTAACAAAGCTCTGATCAATGACTTCCTTATCTGCTAAGATGGTTATCAAATGATTGGGGTGCATTTGACATAATTTTTGAGAAGGTTTTAACTGATATTTAGAGACAATTAACCCAATTATGAATCAACATACTCTGGCGATTAAAGTCCCATCTAGCTTAACATTAAATTTCTCGTTAAATCGGCCGAGAATTGTATCTCTACTGGGTGGACTTTTCGCCCTAGCTTTTTCTGCTGTTCCTGTACAAGCATCCGAGAATGTATCTTTGGCTCTAGGACAAGCTAAAATTTCCGTATCCGTACAAGCCTTAGAAAGCTATGCTGAATCAGGAACAATTGCTCCAGAATTGAAAAGCTTTTTATTATTATTAGATCAAGAAGATCAAAATCAGTTTAAAACAGTCTTATTGGATCAACATCAATTAGATCCGATAATGGTTTCTCAATTTTTAAATTCTCCCACAGGAGCATTATTTCTGAATAAACTGGGAGATATTATTCAATCCGAAACTGATTCGCAAAATTTATCAACGCTTAAAAATGGGTCGGAAGCGATTAAAATAGCATTAATGAGAGCCAATCAAGATCCTGAAGGCATCACCTTACTCAATATTTTACGTCAATTTCCAGGGGCAGAAATTCAATTAAATATCCACAAGATTTTTAAACTCCGAGAACAAGTGAATCTTCTGGTACAAGAAACTAATTCTATTATTACAGAAATCGTTAAATTATCCTTGCAAGAATCAGCCTTATCCCCAACTTCAGATTTTAGTAAAAAACCTAATTTAAAGCAAACTGGAGACTTTGATGTTACCCCTAAAACCCTAACGTTAACAGACTCCAAACGCCATCGAGAATTGATTGTCGATCTTTATATTCCCACACCCTTAAATACTGTAAAACGGGGAAAACCTAACGCAATTCCTGTGATTATCATCTCCCATGGATTAGCTGCCAATCGCAAAAATTATGCCTATTTAGGTCAACATTTAGCGTCTTATGGGTTTGTGGTTGCTCTCCCTCAACATCCGGGGAGTGATACCAATCAACTTCAAGCTTGGTTATCGGGTCAGGCATCCGATGGGTTTAAAGTGACTGAATTTATTGACCGACCCCTAGATATTCAGTTTTTAATAGATGAATTAGAACGCTTGAATACAACGGAATTTAAAGGTCAACTTAACCTAAAACAAGTTGGCGTTGCAGGGCATTCTTTTGGCGCTTATACAGCCTTAGCTTTAGGGGGAGCAGAAATTGATTTTAATCACTTAAAACAAGACTGTAACTCGGCATTTAATTCTGTTAATCTCGCCCAAATTTTTCAATGTCGAGCCTTAGAAATTCCTCAAAAAGACTATGATTTGAGAGATGAACGGGTTCAAGCAATTTTTTTGATGAATCCGATTAATAGTAGCATTTTTGGACAACAAAGTTTAAGCAAAATTCAGATTCCGGTATTCTGGAAAACCAGTGGTAAAGATAACATTGCTCCTGTTGCTTGGGAACAAGTTCGCTCCTATACTTGGTTAACAACACCCGATAAATATTTACTCTTAGCAGAAGGCGATCGCCATATTAATCTAAATTTAACCGCTATGAATCAAAGTATGAGTGCCTCTTTAAAAGAAATTGTGGCTCCAGTTCCTGAACCTGTCAATGATTATATTCGGGCTTTTAGTCTGGCTTTCTTTGAAGTGTATATCAATCAAGATTCAACCTATCGTCCCTATTTAAAAGCCACCTATGCTAAAACAATTAGTGAAGCTGCTTATCCTCTGAGTTTAGTTCATTCTCTCTCCCTAGACCAATTTTTTCAAGCGGTAAAACACGTTAAAAATCCATCTAATTCTCACAATAATTAAAGGTCAAACTCTCAATCCCATATAAACATTGTATCAATGAGTAAGCCCTATATGCGATGGTTGCCATCTTTTGCCTTAACAATAGCGTCTCTTTTCTTCACAACTCTACCCGCAGTTGCCGCAGAATTTATTATTGTCCCCTTGGGAAAAACAAGGATTTCTATTTCCCTAGATTCCTTAGAAAATTATGCTAATCAAGGTAAAATTAACCCTCAAGAACCTTTAGCTACTTATCTAGCATTATTAAGTCCTGAACAACAACAAAGTTTAAGACAATTTTTGCAAACCCGTTACACACCTCCCGATATTTCAATCCAACAATTTGTTAACTCCCCCTTACTTGTGGCTTTTTTAATTCATGTTGGAAACATCATTCAAACTCAATCTGAAGAAAATGGAGCCGATGCCATTCGTGCCAGTTTAATTGATGTCGGGAATGCACCCAATGGGTTTACAGTATTAGAGGTTATGCGTCAGTTTCCCAGTCCAGAAATTCGCTTGAATGTGGAACTCGCCTTAACAACATTAACCAAAGTTTTTGCCTTTATTCGACAAACTCATGGGGTTACACAATCTTTAGCAATATTATCAGAAATAGAAGCCCAGAAAGCAACGATTACTGATTTTAGTAAAATGCCAGACTTGCGAATTTCAGGAAAACTTTATACGTCTACAAAACAAACCCTAACCGTCAATAATCATTACAATAATCGTCGCTTTGAAGTAGATATTTATCTTCCGAAACCTATTTCTCCAGAGGGGCAAAATTCACAGACATTATCTTATCCTGTGATTGTTATCTCTCATGGATTAGCCTCTGATCGCTCACGATTTGAAAATTTAGCTAAACATCTCACTTCCTATGGTTTTGTAGTCGCTGTTCCTCAACATCCAGGCAGTGATTATCAGCAACTTCAATCCTTACTGAATGGAGACGCAAAAGACTTCTTTGAACCTGAACAATTTCTGGATCGACCGAGAGATATTACTGAATTACTCAACCAACTTGAAAAACTTAATTCTACTGACTTTAATCAGCAATTAAATTTACAAAATGTGGGGGTTATTGGTCATTCATTAGGAGGATATACAGCCTTAACATTAGGCGGAGCAACCCTTGATTTCACCCAGCTTAAAACCGACTGTCAACAACCGAATATTCCCTTAAATCCTTCCCTCTTTCTTCAGTGTCGAGCGTTGGAACTTCCCCCGGAAAATTATGCGCTACAAGATCCCAGAGTCAAAGCTATTTTTATATTAAATCCGGTGAATAGTAGTATTTTAGGAAAATCGGGTTTAAGTCGAATTAAAATTCCAGTTTTCATCACAGCAAGTACCGAAGATTTTTTAGCCCCAGCGTTGTTAGAACAGTTAAATGCTTTTACTTGGTTAACTACTTCTCATAAATATTTAGTTTTGCAAAATCATGCCACTCATTTTTATGATATTACTTCTGAAAACGCATCGAAAGTATTAGGAAATACAAGTATAATTATTCCGACATCAGAAATTAGTCGCTCTTATATTAAAGCTTTAAGTACAGCATTTTTTAAAACCTACCTTAGCCAAAATGCTCAATACAAACCCTATCTGAACGCCGCTTATACTCAAGCCATTAGTGATCCCCTTTATCCGGTCAGTTTAATTCAATCTTTAACCCCTAACCAATTAACAAATGCAATTAATGGTATTACCTCTGAATAACTTTACAGAATTAAAACTTTAATGATAATATCAGGTTATTCATTTTATTCTAATACCCCATGAAACCACCGATTAAACAAGAGAATAATAGAAAATACACTCAAAACCAGAAAAATATCGGCTTTCTCGGCTTCCAATTCTTCAAATTTTTATTAGGAATAATATCCAGTTTAAGTGCCATAACCAGTTCAGCAGTTGCGACTGAAACAATTGCGATTCGGTATAATATTGGTACAGCTTTTATTTCTGTTAAAGACTTAGAAAATTTTGCAAAAACGGGAAATATTTCTCCCGTTTTATCGATTTATGGCAAAGTTTTGAAGGTTGAAGATGCTGAAAAACTACGTCAACTTTTATTGACTCCGATGACCGCCAGCCCTTGGAGTATTGAACAATTTAATAACACGGCTATGGGTATGACAATGTTAACTCGCTTTGGGAATTTTATCCAAACAGATAACGGTGACAATGGTGTAACGGCTCTAAAAACGGCAATTAATCAAGCTTCTCAACTACCCGGAGGTTTGACTTTACTGGGGGTTTTAGAAAAATTTCCGGGTCAAACCCTACAAATTGATGTTAACTTTGCTGTAGAAGCTATTAGAGATTTATCTCAAGTCATTTATGAAGATAAATCTGTCATGAATTGGATTAACCAACAGGCGAAAACACAAATCGATAATCCTGCTATTAATAACCGACCCACTCAATTGAAAGAGCCGGGTACAATTCAATGGAAAAAAGAAACCTTTACTTATGAACATCCTCAACGAAATATTTCTTCTCCGGTTGATGTTTATATCCCTCAAGTTTCTACTCCGACTCCGGTAATTGTGATTTCTCATGGTTTGGGTTCCGACCGAACGACGTTTAAATATTTAGCCGAACATTTAGCTTCTCATGGGTATTTTGTTGCCGTTCCTGAACATTTAGAAACCAGTGCAAATGGGTTGGCTAATTTCTTAGCCGGGAATGCTCCTCCTCCTGGCCCAGAAGTCTTTATTAATCGTCCCTTAGATATTACTTCTGTTCTCAATCTTTTAGAACAAAAAGCTAAAAATTCTGAATTTCCCAGTCCTTTACTGTTAAATAATGTTGGGGTTTTAGGTCAATCTTATGGCGGTTATACGGCTTTAGCGGTAGGGGGTGCAGGATTTAATAGCAGTAAAATTAATCAAGAGTGTGCAGAGTCTGTTAACCGACAACTCACCTTAAATATTTCAATATTACTGCAATGTCAAGCTAGTTCCGTTGCTAATAAAGGTCAAGATCTTAAAGATGAACGAGTAAAAGCAATTATTGCTATTAATCCCATTACCAGTGTTGTTTTTGGTCAAGAAGGGATGAGTCAAATCAAAATTCCGGTCTTAATGATTGGGGGTAGTGATGATTATATCGCTCCCGCAGTGCCTGAACAAATTTATCCCTTTTCTTGGTTAACCAGTCCAAATAAATACTTAATTTTATTAGATCGAGGAACCCATTTTTCCTTCTTAGAACCTGGAGAAAAATCCGTTCTTCCGGTTCCTCCTCAATTAATAGGCCCAGAACCTGAATTAGCTTTTCCTTATTTGAAAGCAATTAGTTTGGTATTTTTTAATCGTTATATTCGCAATCAAACTGAATATTTACCTTATTTGAATGCGGGTTATATTCAGAGAGGAGAAACTTCTCCTTTTAGTTTAACTATTGTTAATTCTTTAACCCAAGAGAACATTGAATCAGCCATTAATCAACATCGTTAATTGTCGTTGATAGGCAAAAGTATTACCTCTGCTCCATCAAATCAAAAGGAAACAGGGGTAATACTTTGGGCTGTTTTATAAAGGGAATTAGGAAACTTTAGTTTCTGCGTCCCCATTTAAACAGACATTAAAGGATTTAACCAATACAAAATTTGTTTTTTGAGTTGATTCAAATCTTGATAAACCGCTTGTTTAATCCATTGACCAACAGCATCGAAGGGGGTAAAGGTTTCTCCTACTGACCAGCTAACATTTTGACCGAGGGGAGTTTGATGATCACCGTTGAGTTTTTGCAACGTTGTTAACCCTGGAAACCGTTGATCTAAAATTTGATGTAAGTTAGATGTTTGATCAATCGTATCTTTAGAAAACTTAATTAAAAGATTCCGTCGAATTTGATAGCGATCGCTAACTAAACGATTTGTTTCTTCAGGAGAAGGGGTAAATTCTACATCCATCACTTGAGAAATTTGTTCAACCAAAGGAATTGATTGACGAGCGGCATAATTATTAAATGAGATTAAAATATTACCGGATCTTTCTATGGGAAATAAAGAACCCATTAACAAATGTACTTTACATCCCATACTATGTCCTAATCCATAAATTGGTAACCCTCGCCGTTTTAAGAATTGCAGATCATATAAATCTTCTAACCCATCTTCAAATGTCCATAAAACTTCTTTAGCAATGGCAGTATGATCGAGGGTATTGACAAAAGGAGTCGCAACAATTGCATAACCTTGATGTGCTAATTCTTCTAATAAGCAACGATAGGTTAAATGGGGTGCTGTTGCCACAAATGCCCCTCCTAAAAAATGCAGTATTGCTTGAGGGCGAGGGGGAATTAAAACCCAATTTCCAGAAATTGAAAGCCAGTCCATGAACCCTTTTATATTATAATTTGTTTTAACCTCTGGAGCCATGATTCTGACTTTTTTACAGAGGGTTTTCAATGTATGTTACCTAATTTTTAGACTTTTGGGTTAATCTAAATTATGCTTTAGTTCGATGAGATTGAGCCAGCATTTGTGCAGCGAAGACACCGCCGATAAATCCAAATAAATGCCCTTGCCAAGAAATCCCATATTGTAAGGGTAAAATTCCCCAAACTAAGCCTCCATAGAGCCAACCTACCAGTAAGGATAACGCAATAGAAACGAAACTGCGTTCAAAAAATCCTCTTAATAGCAAAAATCCTAAATATCCAAAAATAACGCCACTGGCCCCAATATGAATGGTATAGGGAGAACCAAATAACCACACTCCTAAACCACTAACCATCATGGTTATAAATGTGACTACAAAAAAATCTTTAACACCCCGCAGCATGACAAACCAACCCAATGTAATTAAAGGTAAAGTATTAGCTGCTAAATGATGAAAATTCCCATGTAAAAAGGGAGCGAAAAAAATGCCTTCTAACCCTTGGAAACTATGGGGACGAATCCTTAAGCGATTTAATGTGCCTCTAAATACAAAAAAATCAATAATTTCAATAATCCACAGCAATGCCACAATTCCCCCTAAAATGAGGATATGGCTTTTGAGTTCCTGGGTGAGTGAGGTTTCGGTTTGATGAGACATAATGGTTCAGACTTTAAAGATCAGGGGTTTGGGTTAACTACAAAACTAGCTTTCGTGGTTTCGCATTCGGCTATTATCAATTATATGATAATCAAAAATCGAGTCAATTGCCCATGAAAGACGTTCTATTAGGAAAATATCTCAGCTTAAATCATTTTTGCACCTGTACAAATACTTATCAAAAATATTCAGATCAAATTAATCCTTATCCTAATTCTGAAGAATCTATTCAAGCTTTAAAAGCGTTAAATTATTATATTATTGATCCCGTTATTGATTATTATAGTTTGGCTAGATTTCAGCTTACCTATGGTTTTTGTTCCCATAATTTAAGAATTTATTTGGAGAAAAAAGATCCGATAACCGGATTAAAAAATGGTCGAGTTGCTCCTAACCTTGATCAACATATTGCCCATGAAGTTAAACAGAATGGAGAGTATTACTGTAAACGATTAGGAGCCGCTTGTGATTTTCTGATTTTAGAATTAGAGAGTGATCAATTAGTTGATTGGATTTTACAAAAACGGCTTCCCTTTGATTCTCTCTATTTTTATGGTAAAAATCGACCGATTCATATTAGTTATGGCCCCGAACAAAAACGAAGTATTTGGACATTTACCTCTACTGGTAAACCGACTCAAAAAGGAATTGAAGTTTGGGTTAAAATAGCAAAAGAGTTCTGATTCATCAGTTTCATTTAGGGAGGGGAATGGCTTAAAATGATCAACTTCTGATGTTGTTTTTAATTTCAGTCAACACCAGAAGTGATTTTGTTGAGTTAAATTAAACGGTTAATTGACATTGAGGACAATTGCATCCTGTAATAGCAATATTGCTGTGATCTGTCGTTTTCCAGGTTGAAGCTAAGGTAGCAGAAATTTGATTGAGGCTGATGTCTTTTTCAATACCCTGATTCAGGGAAATTTGAGGTGTTACAAAGGCAACTTTAGTACGAATGATGGGGATGAATTGAGCCATTAACTGATGAGTATGCCGTGAATTTAAAACGGGTTGTACGATTGCTAACATAGAGACAATCAGAACACTGAAGGTTAAGATAAAAATTGGGAATTTTCTGAGCAATTTCATAGCTAAAATGATCACAATATTGGGTTTTAACCTGTTACCTATTTGGGTGAATCGGATCAGGATGATGTACCCATTATAGAGCAAGTCTGAATTCAGTGTAAAAACTCATCAATACCAAAGGTGAGGGTTTGAACAACAGCAGATGTTCTGTAAAAGTTAAACAAAAACCAAATTACACCCTCAAATTGTTAATCTAGCTTAAACTGGATTAAATCAACTGATCCCAAAATTTGTAAATATTTATTAAAGGATGATCAATCATGAAAATTACTTTATCTCACTTGATGATTTGGCTCCTCGCTATCAGTGGAGCGTTCACCGCTTTATCTGCGATTACATTAGCAGGTGGCCCCCCTCCCGGTAAACCAGTACAACCACAAGCAGCACCTGCCACAACACCCTCTAATTCTAATTCTAATTCTAATTCTAATTCTAATTCTAATTCTTCTAATGCTGAAAAAAATAATATTCCCCCTCAATTTCCTTTACCCAGTGCAAGAGTTGGTGCAGTCAATGGAGTTGTCACCCTTAAATTAATTAATAATGCTAATGTACCCATTAAATATCAAGTGATTGGGGGAACTCGTGAAGAATGGTTAGTGCAAAATTCTACCATTCAAGTACAAGGTTCACCTCCGATTACGTTAACCTATCGCCGCCAAGATGGAGGTTTATTACTTGTTCAACCCAAGCAAACTTCCCCTGGAGTTTTAGAAGTTCAATTCCGAGTGACCAATGATTTCAATATTGATACGAGATCTCTCAATATTACGGAAACAGGAAGTGTATTTTTGAATTAATTTCGATTCGCATTTTTCCTGCCAATTTAAGGCTTTAATATTTGTTGATCGGGATTTTGCTCTAACTGAGAAGCTAAACTCTTTTCATTAAGATAAATTTCCCGAATATCAGTGGGTAAATTTTCCTCTAATGTGCGATAAGCTCCATTCAATAGTTCTTTAACTTCATTCGGAGAAACAGACTCTCCCTCGGCTTGTAAGTAAGCTGAAATTCGAGTTTCACTCCAATGAAAAGTTTGCGCCATGACGAGAATTAACCTTAATAAAGGTTCCATTCGATCTAATACTAATCCCACATAACACCACAGAGGAGGGGGTGCTGCGGATAAAGAATATTGAATTGATTCTACAGGGGGTAACTCGGCTTGATTAATACAAACTGCGGTAACATTAATTAACCAGTTTTGTAGCGTGGTTCCCCCGTCTGTATTCTCTTGTTCCCTTAAATTTAAAGGACGCATTTCATAAAAAATATGCCGCCAGGTTTGAGAAAATAAATAATCGGCTTGTACAGGAGATCGTACCGAATGACGAATTAATGTATAGACAATTAAACCATAGCGGCAGAAAATAGCAACAAAGTATTTCCCCTGATCAGGATAATTCTGAAACAGAGTTAACAATTCCTGGTCTTTGTGATGAAATAGAGATTTGACCAGGGGATGATTTGATTCAGGTAAGTGAAGCGTTTGCACGGCAACTCACAGCGAATTTTAGCTGGATAGTGTTTTCCCGTTGCATGATAGCTGATTTTGGATCAGAAATCAACTCTTGAACCTTAATTTATTCTTGGCTGACCTCCTCATCCTTTGACTCTAATATTCTTAATTTTGATTTATGGCTTTCTTACTGCAAAAACCATCTCATTCAACCCTAGAAACCCGAAAAACAAAAAACTTATTGCTCTTATTACTTCCTCCTACAATTTGGTTACTTGTTTTTTTTATTATTCCTCTGGTGATTGTCTTTATTTATAGTTTTTTACAACGAGGAACTTATGGCGGAGTCACTTGGGAATTTACCTGGAGCAATTATCAAAGGTTAGCCAATGATTTATACCTAAATATTTTTTGGCGTTCCCTCGGACTAGCAGCATTAACAACTTTAATTTGCTTAATCATTGGTTATCCCTTAGCCTTTTTTATTGCTACTGCTTCTCCCCGTTGGCGAAATCTCCTTTTGTTTTTAGTGATTATTCCCTTCTGGACAAATTTCCTAGTGAGAACCTATGCTTGGATTATTATTTTGCGTTCTGAAGGTCTGATTAATACCGTTCTTCAAAGTTTAAATTTAATCCAAGAACCTTTAAACTTACTGTTTACTCCCTTTGCTGTTATTATAGGTCTAATTTATGGTTATTTACCCTTTATGATTCTACCCCTCTATGCAACGATTGAACGATTAAACTTTTCTTTAGTTGAAGCAGCCCAAGATTTAGGTGCAAACGATATTAGAACATTTTTGAGAATTATTTTACCCTTAACTTATCCTGGAATTATTGCCGGATCTATTTTGGTTTTTATTCCGGCTTTAGGTGCATTTATTACCCCCGATATTCTCGGAGGGGCAAAAACAGTTATGGTGGGTAATTTAATTCAAAATCAATTTTTACAAGCTCGTCATTGGCCTTTTGGGTCAGCCTTATCAATGGGATTAATGATTTTAGTCTTAATTCCGGTCATGATTTATTTTCGTAGTTCTAATTCAGAAAATTCTCTTTAATAAATATAATGAAAACCGCAACTCTTGAGACTTTTATTCATGCTTGGGGAAGACGAGGATTAGCCCTACAAGCCACCTTTGCTCTCACGTTTCTTTACTTACCCATTTTAATCTTAATTATTTATTCCTTTAATGCTTCTCGGTTTAATGCCAATTGGACAGGATTTACCTTAAAATGGTATCAAAAATTATTCAGTGGCTTAACAGAAAGTACCGCCGATATTTCTACTCAAAGTCTCTGGATTTCTCTGCAAAATAGCTTGATAATTGCTATTATTTCTACGGTAATTGCCTCTATTCTAGGAACAATGATGGCATTAGCTTTAGAACGCTTTCGGTTTCCCGGCTCTAAACTATTAGAAGCCTTATTACTGTTACCCATTATTATTCCTGAAATCACATTAGGAGTATCTTTATTAGTCTTTTTTACGTTAGTTTTTAGAATCCTAGAAAATCTGACTGGAATTCGCTTAACATTAGGCTTACCTTCCGTTATAATTAGCCATGCAACCTTTAGTATTGCCTTTATTACTATTACTGTGAGAGCGCGTTTAGCTGACTTAGATCCGGCTTTAGAAGAAGCTGCTTTAGATTTAGGAGCTAATGAATGGAAAACCTTTTGGAGAGTTACCTTCCCTTTGATTTTTCCGGCTATTTTAAGCGGTGCATTATTAGCCTTTACCTTATCATTAGATGATTTTGTTGTCACCTTTTTTACAACAGGAGTTGGCGCAACAACTTTACCTTTATTTGTTTATGGCATGATTAAATTGTCCATCACGCCAGTTATTAATGCGATTTCAACGTTGATGTTATTGGCTTCTCTTTTCTTAGTCATCTCATCTTTAAAATTGCAAGATCAAGTCAGTGTTAAACATTAACAACACTCAATCCTAATTAAAATTTAAAAAATCTTGTTTTTAAACCCCATTTAGTTTACAATTATAAGATGATCTTTGCTTATAAGTTTATACATCACAACCCTATCTGTTTTCCCAATATGAAACGAATTTTAACCTTAATTTTACTCTTCTGTTTAGGCGTATTTTTGCCCTTTGGATGTACACAAAATCAATCTAATACCCCTCCAAGTCCCACTACTGCAAATGTACTCAATCTTTATAACTGGTCAACCTATATTGACCCGGAAGTTCTGAAAGCTTTTGAACAAAAATATCAAGTCAAAATTAATTATGATAATTATGATAGTGCGGAAAGCCTTTACGCTAAATTAAAAGCGGGAAACCCCGGTTATGATGTAGCCTTCCCACCTGATTATATGGTTAAAATTATGATTAATGAACAGATGTTAGAAGAATTAGAGAGTGCTAATATTTCTAATCTTAAAAATATTGAACCTAAATTTTTAAATCCTCCCTATGACCCCGGTAATAAATATAGTATTCCCTATCAATGGGTGACTTTAGGAATAGGATATAATCTGAAAAAAACAGGAGAAGAAATTAACAGTTGGTCAGCCTTAGTCGATCCCAAATATCAAGGAAAAGTCAGTTTATTAGATGATATGCGTCATACAATGGGGGCTGTTCTAATGTATTTAGGTTATAGTCCTAATACGAAAAACCCGGAAGAAATCCAAAAGGCGCGAGATTTCTTGATTCAAAATAAAGATAATATTGCTGCATTTGTACCCGATACAGGTCAACAATTGTTAAATCAAGGAGAAGTGAGTTTAACAATGGAATATAGTGGTGATATTTTTCAAGTCATGGCAGAAAATCCAGATTTACGTTATGTAATTCCCCAAGAAGGGAGTATTATTGGGATGGATAATATGGTGATTCCCAAAGGTGCACCCAATAAAAAACTTGCTGAAACCTTTATTAACTTTGTTTTAGAACCTGAAAATAGTGCAAAAATTTCTAACTTTATTGATTTTGCTTCCCCCAACAAAATTGCGATTGATCAAAAATTAATTGAAGCAGAAAACTTAAAAAATCCTGGTATTTATCCCCCTCCAGCAATTTTTGATAAACTTCAATATCTTCAAGATGTCGGAGAAGCGACCCAATTCTATGATCAAGCTTGGACAGAAGTTAAAGTCGGTGTGGGAAAATAAAAGATGGTTGATTATTGACTCTTTTGGTGCGTGCGAGAAGCTCTTACGCACCCTACAACTGCTCCCCTTCTCTTCTTTTTTTCTATGAATCTTGCTGTGGAATTATTGAATGTTTCTAAATTATTTAAAGGATTAAATAGCAAAGAATTCTTAGCTGTTAATCAAGTTAATTTAGAAATCAAAACCGGAGAATTTTTCTCCTTGTTAGGGCCATCAGGCTGTGGAAAAACCACAACATTAAGAATGATTGCTGGATTTGAAATTCCAACTTCTGGGGAAATTTTAATTCATCAAGAACCGATGAAAAATCGTCCTCCCTTTCATCGTCCAGTCAATACTGTTTTTCAAAATTATGCGTTATTTCCCCATTTAACCATCGCGGAAAATGTAGCTTTTGGACTGGAAATGGAAAATGTATCTCGTCCTCAAATTAAGAGTCGAGTCGCAGACGCATTATCTTTAGTTAAATTAACCGATTTTCAAACTCGTTATCCCCGTCAGCTTTCCGGTGGACAACAGCAACGGGTGGCGTTAGCAAGAGCATTAGTTAAACAGCCTAAAGTGTTATTATTTGATGAACCTTTGGGTGCTTTAGACTTAAAACTGCGAAAAGAAATGCAGTTAGAACTCAAAAAAATGCAGAAACAATTAGGGATTACTTTTGTTTATGTTACCCATGATCAAGAAGAAGCATTAACCCTGTCCGACCGCATTGGAGTGATGAATCATGGAGAATTATTACAAGTCGGAACCCCCCTGGAAATTTATGAATATCCTAAAACTAAATTTGTAGCTGATTTTATTGGAGAAACTAACGTTTTAACGGGACGAGTTACCCAAATTCAAGGACAAGAAATCACAGTTTTAGTCGATGAAAAACTCCTTCTTCATCTGACAACCTCTCAACCCGTTATTGAAGGACAAATTATTAATTTAGTGATTCGTCCTGAAAAAATAACTCTCTATCCTAATCCTTGTCAAAATCAGACAAATGATCCCCATATTGAAACCTGGAAAGGAATCCTTGAAGAATCAATTTATTTAGGAACGGATACCCGCTATAATGTCCGTTTAACTGATAAAATAGTCATCATGATTCGCATTCAAAATTGCCATCAAGATGATTTACAACGCTTTACAATCGGTCAACAGGTTAATGTAGCCCTTCCGCCCAATAGTATTCGGATAATTGAATATTAAATTAAAATAGAATGGTATTCTCAATACTGAAGAGTCAATTTTTTATAAAAAAACGCCCATAATTAACACAATGGGCGCTCAATCCGGGTGCAATGCTATCAATTTATATTATAATATTCTAAACTGATTAGAGGAATATAAAATCCCAGTCTTTAACAAAAATTTACAATAATCTCTTCTAAAATTCTCAATTTTTATCTCCATGACTCCAACATTAATCGGACGTTGGCAAACTCGTCTATTTTTGTTTGCAACCATTGGTGTTTTAGTAACCTTAGCTTTTTTTATACTCCAAATCGGTGATCAACCCCGATCAATTTATTTTTGGATTTTAGGATATATTACCTGTTTTGGATTTTTGTGGGATATTCTCTATATCAAGCTTCAACAATTTCGCTGGGATCGAGATTGGCCAGGAGCTTTTCAACTCTTAGCCGGGATTGGGGAAGCGTTATTTTTAGTAACCTTGATCAAAATGATCGGTTTACCGGGTATTTCTCCCTCAAAATTTAACTTAGGATTATTTATTTTTCACTACAGTTGTGTTTGGATTGCTATTTTTATCACCTCTCAAAGTCTAATCAGAATTTTATTCCCCCAATGGCGTTTTCGGGGAGGACAATGGTTTTAAGTCAACAGCCAATCGTTAACTGTAAACACCCTTAATTTTTAATGGTTAAATCCTCCTGGGTTTCTTTTAATATTTTCAAAGGGGGAATATTAACAGGAATTACTTCTCGTCTAGCTTGGTTTAAATCATGAAAACTACCACATAGTAATAAGCGATCGCCGACTTGCAAATCTAAATTCCGACTCGGCCAGCGATAAAATTTATCTTCTCGACGTAACGCTTGAACTTGTACCCTAAAACGATTTGCTAAGTCTAATTTAGATAAAGGTTTACCAATTACGGGGCTATTTTCAGGAATATTTAACCATTGACAAGAAATACTTTCTGCGGGAATTGTCACCTCCCCTTTTGCCAATTGATCTAACGTTTCTAACGCTGCCGTTTCCCCCACAACTAATAATTTATCATCCTTTTCCAAGCGAGTTTGACCATCAGGATAATCAATTTCTTCCCCCGTCAAACGGCGAATTGCCATCACACTAATTCCCGTCATCGGACGAATATTACTTTCTTCTAAAGTCATTCCTGTTAAGGGAGAAGTCGAGGGTAAGGTATACCATTTACTATTCATTTCTTGAGTGGCGTGCTGTAAATCCCGTGCCACTTCTTGAGGAGATTGTTTAGGACGAAAATCCGAATACTGATGTTGACGAATTTCTTGCATTTCCTGTTTAATTTTATTTTCGGGTAAACCCATTCTTGTTAATAAATGAGTGGATAATTCTAAACTCGCTTCAAACTCAGGTTGTACGACTTCTTTCGCACCCAATTGATACAAAAGCTCAATATCTTTATCCCGATCAGCAATCACAATTACATCTAAATTTGGTGAAAATTCTAAGGATCGTTTTAAGCATAATCGGGTACTCATCGGATCAGAAAGCGCGATCGCCATTGAGGTTGCCCGATCCACTCCTGCGGTTTCTAAAACGTGCAAACTCGCCGCATTTCCATATAAATAAGGAATGTTATTTTTTCTCAATTCTTGTAGGGCTTGTTCTGATTGATCAATCACAACAACTGAATAATTATGACTTTGTAATAGCCTGACTAAATTTTTCCCGACTCGTCCATATCCACACACAATAATATGGTTTTGTTGAGGTAATTCTTCAGAAATTTTCTTAATTTTCTGACTTTTTTCTAAAACACTCGACAAATCCCATTTTTCTTCTAACCAGTCTAATAATTTTGGTGCAAATTGCAAAATAAAAGGGGTAATAATTAATGTCAGGGCTGTGGTTCCCACAATTAATAAATAAATGCGTCGAGAAACTAAACCTAATCCTTGTCCTGCACTGGCTAAAACAAAGGAAAATTCTCCAATTTGAGCTAATCCTAATCCTGTAATAATTGACGTTCTCCAAGAATAGCCAAATAGTTTAACAATCGGAATAATAATCAAAGTTTTTCCGACTACAATCAACACCATCAATCCGATAATTAATTCTAAATGTTGCCAAAGAAATACCGGATCAATTAACATTCCCACCGCCACAAAAAATAAAGCTGCAAAAATATCTCGAATCGGTTCCACATAGGTTAAAGTTTGATCTGCATATTCCACTTCAGAAATCATTAACCCCGCAACAAAGGCTCCCATTTCAATGGAAAAGCCCAAATGTTCTGTTAACAGTGCAATTCCTAAACATAACGCCACAACCCCTAATAAAAAGAGTTCTCGACTTTCGGTTTGGGCTAAAAATCGTAACAGCCGAGGAATCACCCAAATCCCCGCAATAATAGCCCCTAAAGCAAATAATCCAATTAATAAAAGCGAGCGTCCTACGGCTTCAAAAATCACATTACCTTGGGGTTGATTTAAAGCAGGTAACACCGCCAACATTAACCCTAATGCTAAATCCTGTACTACCAGAATTCCCAGCATCACCTGACCTTGAGGCGTTGCCATTTCATTGCGTTCCATCAAACATTTGAGGACAACCGCCGTTGAAGACAAAGATAAAATTGCCCCTAAAAAGATGCCTTGAATCGGAGAAGTATCCCAACCCAAAACTCCCATAGCTAGGGCGGTAATTAATATTGTAAAAACAATTTGTAACCCCCCTCCTCCTAAACTAATTCCTTGAACTTTCTTTAATTCGGCAAAGGAAAATTCTACCCCCAAGGCAAAGAGAAGAAACGCGACTCCAAATTGAGCCAGGGTTTCCACCTGAACTAATTCTTTAATCACCCCTAATCCACTAGGGCCAACAATCATTCCCCCAATCAAATAACCCAGAATTGCGGGTTGTCGGAGTAAAGATGCTAACAGTCCTCCAATCGTCGCCGCCGCAAGGACAAGAACTAAATCTACAATTAAGCGAAAATCTTCTGGCACGGTTTATCTTAGACTAAGTGATTTAATGTAACGTTCTGTTACTTATTCTAAGGATACAAAAATTGTCAACATTCCGACATCAGCCCTAAAATTTTACAGGGATGACCCATCAATATTGGAGAGAGCAAGATGAGACTGAAAGTGCGTCGGGGGATCAAGTCGTTAATGTTAAGCCTAATCACGGTTGCAGTCGTTCTGGCCCTTCCAGGATTCGCGGCCCAGGTACGAGTGAATCCCTCCTCTCCTGAGTTGGGAAATACCCTGTCTGTGGTCTTGGAGTCTGCTGGTTCACCGAACCCACCCACGGTGAGTTGGCAGGGGAAAACCTATCCCATGTTTGCCATTGGCCCGAACCGAATGCGGGCTTTATTACCCACCACGCCTTTAGATCAGCCGGGAACCAAATCCCTACAAGTTAATGATGGAACACAGGTACAGAATTTAACCGTACAACTACGCGATCGCGATTTTCCCACCCAATCAATTTGGCTACCCCCGGATAAAGAAGAGCTTCAGGGAACCGATCACGAATTTGATCGGGTGGATGCGTTTAAGGCCCTTGTCACCCCGGAAAAATACTGGAAAGGGCCTTTTTTACGACCGAATTCCGGTGAAATTACCACGATTTATGGGGTACGTCGTTATTACAATGGGGATTTTGCTGAGGACTATTATCATCGAGGGGTAGATTATGCGGGAGCCATGGGTTCCCCAGTGATTGCCCCGGCTGCTGGACGAATCGCCCTGGTGGGACGGGAATCAGAAGGATTTCAGATTCATGGCAATGTGATTGGTTTGGATCATGGTCAAGGGGTGGGGAGTATTTTGATGCACCTCAGCCGGATTGATGTCAAAGAGGGGGATTTTGTCCAAGCGGGTCAAGTGATTGGGGCGGTGGGCTCATCCGGGGCTTCTACAGGGCCTCATCTCCATTGGGGACTTTATGTACAGGGTCAATCTGTTGATCCGGTTCCCTGGCGTTATACAGCGATTGATTGAATTTGTATTTTCCCGGAGTCATCCTGTTAATTCCCATCCCCTTGCCAATGGTATGCTAGAAGAAGTAGCCATAGTCTGAATATGATATTCTTAGCGAATATTAAAAAAACAAAACCCTAGATTATGGCTCGGTTCAACCTAATTCCCGGAGTATGTTAATTTCTATTTTTAGGGAATATTTAGCTTCTTCCGCAACGAGTGCCCCACGTCTGACCCGTTAGGGCAGCGTGGGATGAATTGCGGTCAGGGACTAGAATGTTCAATAATTGGTTATAATTAAAAAAAGGAGGTGATTTAAAGTGCTGAAGGCAACAAAGGTTAGACTGTACCCAACACCCGAACAAGAATTAGCAATTGACGTTAAACAGTCGGGAAATAAGATTATTGGAATTGATCTCGGTTTAAAAGATTTTGCAATTGCCCATGATGGAAAAACTGTTACTAAATATGCTAACCCCAAACATTTAAACTGTCAGCAGAAAAATCTAGCCCGAAAACAGAAAAAACTCTCTCGAAAAACTAAATGTAGTAAATCGAGAGAGAAATTCAGAAAACTTATCGCTAAGGTTCATGATAAAATAGCCAACTCCCGCCAAGATTTCTTGCATAAGTTATCAAGAAAATTGGTCAACGAAAGTCATGTGATTGTCGTTGAAAATCTCAACGTCAAGGGGATGGTTAAAAACCGGAAGCTATCAAAAGCAATATCTGATGTGGGATGGGGAAAATGTGTCAATTTTATTGACTATAAGTTGAAACAAAAAGGTGGTGAACTTATAGAAATTGATTGGTTTTTCCCCAGTTCCAAAACCTGTTCGAGTTGCGGTCATATCCTAAGTGAGTTATCTCTTGATGTTAGAGAATGGGATTGTCCAAATTGCCATACTCACCATGACCGCGATGAAAACGCTGCACTGAACATCAGAACAGAAGGAATCAGGATATTAACTGAAGGCGGAGGGAACCCCGTCTTTGCCGATGGAGGCTGTGTAAGACCGGATAACCACAAGGTGAAAGGGCATCGGTCTGTGAATTCGGAAGCCTACACCGACCCGATTAGGGCGGTGTAGGTAGTTCACGCCAGAGCAGTTAAACATAATGATGCGAAGTGTAAAAGCATTATGAGTATTGAAAAGATTGTTGAGCAAGCATTGCAAGATGGTTATCTAACCCCCTCGATGGAGGCAGAGGTTGGACGAATTTGTAATACCGCCTCAGAACTGTCTATTGAAGAATATATGGCTCTGGATCGGTTGATGGGAGCCTTGTTAACGGGTGAAGTCGTCGTTTTACCTCGGAAACAATTTATTAATGTCATGGAGGAATTAGTCCTGAGTGAAGCGATCGCTCGGGTTGCAGAAATTGAAGAAAATAGTGAGCAAAGCTTAGATGTGGGGGATATTGCTGCCTATGCGTTAAATCGTCTTCCTCCCCTCTATGCCACAACGGAAGAAGGTGCCCAATATCAACGCTCAAGAGCCAAAGAAGAACTCCAAGTGCTGATTGCCAATCAGGTTAAAGAAGCGATTGAGCGTAACTTAAACCGTGCGGCTCAAAATCAAACGGTTCTCGGTAAATCGACAGGGGATGCCGTATTATCTCAAGTCAGTTCCCTATTACAGACCTATGCCCAAAACTATGACCCGACCTCTAACATAACCTCTAAACCGATTAACACCTCGTCAGTTCATGAAATCGGTCAGGATTATTGAGTTGGGGATAGGTTCAGATCAATCAGGGTTGCGGATGGACAACTTTGATTAACCTGAACCTCTCATAACTCCTGATTGAGAGATGTTAATGGGGAACTTTTGGCTGCGTTTAATTTAAGCCAACCGCTTCATTAGCTCGTTGTTCCCGTTTCTTCCGTTCGGCTTGGGTCATTTCTTCAATCATGATGCGGGCTTGCGCCACTTTTTCAAGATTGCTGCGATAGAGATCTAAATCCTTGATCAGTTTATCTTGAGGCAAGTGTAACGCTTCAGCCAGTTGAGTTAAGATTTGTTCTCCTGTAGCTTTGTCATGAATTCCATGGGGATCAGCCACCTCTAACAAGGTAAATAAACCAATGGCATACAAACGACTGTATTTCCATTTGGGGTTAGTTGCGACGCTTCGGAAATATCCTAGCAACTCAGTCTCCGCAACTTGATCAGGAGAAGCCTTTAAATTAACAATTAAATCTTTAACCGATAGAGTTTTGGCTAATTCTGTTAAGTGTTGAGCATCACCCCGATATTTTTGCGGGTCATCTTGTTCTGCTTTGATCAGCGCATTAAAAATCGAGTCTTGATCGGATGATGGTTGATACCCTTGCATAAAGCGATCAAAAGCTGTTACAACACCCAACGCATAAATGGGGTCATAGCTAAAGTCAACATTGACCGAGAGCAAGTGCATTTCCACCATCAACTCCTCGACCACACGACGATAGATGGAATTGATCGGGCGAGTGTGTAGACTATAAAAAGTACGCTTTGTATCTGAAACCGTGCGGATGTTGTTCACAAGCCAATCTTAAAAGGGACTAAATACTATTTTAATTTTTTTGGGTTCAGGATTTTGAATCCTAGCAATTAAACAATCACAACGGAAACAACCAATGGTAATATCCCCTGAACTCAGAGCTTTAGCGGAATATATGGCGGGAGAGTTTAATAATCAAGCCCAAGCCTTGGCTGACCCGGTTTGGTATGTCCATTTACACCTCTGGCATCGTCCAGTTCCCCTGAATCTATTTTCCGAACCCAGCTTGATCCTCTTTGCTGAACAAGCTAATATTGTTAACCTGAATCAACCCTATCGTCCTCGGTTTATTCAGTTACGCCCCTCCCTTAATCCTGAGTTCCCTTTAGAGGCTCAATATTATATGCCTCAAAATATTTCTCAGGTGCAAGGTGCTGGACAAGATCCAGAACGGTTACAACATCTTACCCCAGAGGATTTAAAACTTTTGCCCGGTTGTACCTTAAATATTACTTATCAAGTCTTAAGCCCTAATCATTATCGATTCAAAGCCATACCTCCAAAAGACCAAATCTGTTGCTTTAGTTATCAAAACAAAACCTATCAAGTTGAATTGGGTTTTGAAGCCACCCCCGATGAATTTTTCAGTTATGACAAAGGAATTGACCCTAGCACTGGAAAACCATTGTGGGGCGCGATGTTAGGGCCATTTCAATTCCAAAAACAATCTTGTTTTGCCTCGTTACTGCCTAATGACCTTTAATCTCAACCTAAACTGAAAATTTGTTCAGATTAGGCTTCTGCTGAGAGACGTACAGAAGTACGCCTCTTGTTTTGACAGAAAGCCAAGTCGGGTTAGCGTGCCGTGATCTGATTTCCACTGGCTCTTTTCAGGGGGCGACAAGAGAGATAGAAAGATTACTGGATAAGCTTGCTATTTTTCTGTGGGTTTATGGGTCTCTAACCCTCCCCGGCCCTGTCTGGGTTGGGGGCGATTGTCCCCCCCTGAACTTTCTCTTACCCCACCTTCAAGGGCTTCATCTTCCGTCTCAAAAATTTCAAAGACAGAATCCATCATGGTCACCTCAAATACCAGTTTGGCTTCTGGATGAACATTACAAATTCGGAAGCTACCCTTCACTTTGTCAGCATCTCGCATTCCAGCAACCAGTGAAGTCAGACCCGAACTATCAATAAAGTTCACTTGACCTAGATTTACTACGACATGGCGACTCAATTTAGATATACATTCCTGCAACTTGAGGCGGAATTGCCAAGCTGTTGTGATGTCTAGGCGCCCTGTTGGTGCTAAGACAATGACCTTTGTACCATCCTGGGTCGTATGTTCTTTTTGATCGATATGAATCACTGACCGTCCCCTCGGAATTTTTGATATTGCGTTGGTTGCTTATCTGACAGTAGTTTAACTTAGACCTGTGAGTTGGGAGCAGTCCAGTTCGCCCAATCTTGAGGCTTCAAGAATGTCTCATACAGTTCTGCTTCTGGGGTTCCAGGTTCTGGCTGATAGCCATATTCCCATCGTACCAAAGGCGGTAAAGACATGAGAATGGACTCGGTGCGACCATTGGTTTGTAATCCAAAAATCGTTCCTCGATCATAAACCAAGTTGAATTCCACATATCGACCTCGCCGATATAATTGGAACTGTCGTTCTCGATCTCCGTATTCATGAGAACGCCGCCGTTCTACAATCGGCCCATAAGCAGGTAGAAAAACTTGTCCACAGTCTTGAATAAAACTGAACAAAGATTCCCAATCTCTCGAATCTGGGGTTCCCACTTCATTACTATACAAGGCTGCTGTTCCTTTCGGATCAGGGCCTTTATAAAGTTGACTTTGGGGATCTTGATAGTCAAAAAAGATGCCCCCTATCCCTCGCGTTTCTTGGCGATGTTTCAAATAGAAATATTCATCACACCAACGTTTGAATACAGGATAATACTCTTGATGGTGGCGATCGCAAGCTTGTTTTAAGGTTTGATGAAAATGGTGAGCATCTTCAGCAAAGGGATAATAGGGCGTTAAATCAGCACCGCCTCCAAACCACCACACAGGCCCCGCTTCAAAATAGCGATAATTAAGGTGTACCGTTGGAATATAGGGATTGCGGGGATGCAGTACCATTGAGGTTCCTGTGGCATAAAATCCCTGTCCGGCTGCCTCTGGGCGTTGTGCCAGAATCGAAGGAGGCAATGTTTCGCCCCAAACTTCGGAGAAATTCACTCCCCCTTGTTCAAACACATCCCCATCGCTGATTACACGAGTCCGACCGCCACCGCCTTCTGGACGATCCCAAGCGTCCTCTCTAAATTTGCCAAGGCCATCGAGTTTTTCTAAGCCTTGACAAATTTCATCCTGGATTTGTTTCATAAACTCACTGACACGGGTTTTGGAGTCAGTCGGAGGGGTCAACTGGGGCGTAGTAATTTCCGATACCTGAGAAGCTGTCATAATTTTTTTTTAACCTATCTGGTTTGGCGAACCATTTGTTTTAATCTCGCCAAGCGTTATGATCATGTCTATATTGTGTCCCTGGAGTCAAGTGGCTAATGGCTGCTTCTGTCCTAAAATCCTGAGACTGTAAATCTTCTTTACTTTAATTTGAAGTTAGCTTAAGCCTTTTTAAGACTTATTATCAAAATATGAAGAGCCGTTAAATTGCCGAATTCTTGAATAATAGACGTGGGATAGACTCTCTACTCCCGACAATAGCCATTTATTCATCGCTTAAACTGGAAACACCTGATTCAATATGCTTGATTTCAACACAGTCTTAGAGGTGTTACGACCTGTACAAGACCCTGAACTCCAAAAGAGTTTGGTGGAATTAAACATGATTCGTAACCTGAAAATCCAAGGGGGTGAGGTTAGCTTTACCTTAGTTCTGACCACGCCTGCTTGTCCCCTACGGGAATTTATCGTTGAAGATTGCCAAAAAGCGGTTAAACAGCTACCTGGGGTAGAAACGGTTATTGTTGATGTCACCGCCGAAACGCCTCAACAAAAAGCTTTACCTGACCGTCAAGGAATTCCAGGGGTTAAAAATATTCTAGCCATTTCCAGTGGCAAAGGAGGCGTCGGAAAAAGTACCGTTGCGGTTAATGTCGCCGTTGCCTTAGCTCAAATGGGAGCTAAAGTTGGGTTAATTGATGCGGATATTTATGGCCCGAATGATCCCACCATGTTAGGGTTAGCGGATGCTCAAGTCATGGTGCAGCAAAGTCCCCAAGGAGAAGTCCTAGAACCTGCATTTAATCATGGGGTAAAGTTGGTTTCGATGGCATTCCTCATCGATAAAGATCAACCTGTGATTTGGCGTGGCCCGATGTTAAATGGGATTATTCGTCAATTTCTCTATCAAGTAAATTGGGGTGAATTAGATTATCTTTTGGTGGATATGCCACCCGGAACTGGAGATGCTCAACTGACTCTCGCCCAAGCCGTCCCCATGTCGGGGGTCGTGATCGTTACAACGCCTCAGTTAGTTTCCCTCCTTGACTCCCGCAAAGGCTTAAAAATGTTCCAACAGTTGGGCGTTTCGGTGTTGGGAATTGTGGAAAATATGAGTTATTTTATCCCCCCTGATGCCCCGGATAAAAAATACGATATTTTTGGTTCTGGGGGAGGCGAAAAAACCGCTCACGAGCTTGGTGTTCCCTTACTGGGTGCTATTCCTTTAGAAATGCCTGTGCGAGAAGGAGGAGACGCAGGAATTCCCATTGTAATTTCTGATCCTAACTCAGCTTCGGCTTTAGAATTAACTGCGATCGCCCAACGCATCGCCGGAAAAGTCTCGGTTTTCGCTTTAACTTAGGGGTGTTGACTGTTGACGGGTACGGGCGGGGATACCCCGCCCCTACATTTTGGGATAATTTTAATATTTTAATCACCGCCAGATAGAATATAGTTTTGCATCACAGAATCAACTGTAAAAACTATCTCATTGTCTAAATTGTGTTTTTCAATTAATCCTCGTCTTTCTAAGGAAAGCAGCACTTTAAACAGTTGATTTTGAGCTTCAGAAAATTGTTCTAATAATTGTGATAGTAGAAGAGGTTGAGGGTGGGAAGACAGAAATGTGATCGCCTGTTTTTCTAATTCCGATAATCGCTGATACTGTTGTTGTAAAATTTGGCTTAATTCATCTCCTAAACATACGGGTTGATAACTGATATATTGGCTGAGTTTACCTCCAAATAATTGCTGAATTAAATAATTAACCAATTTTAAATAAAGGGGATTTCCTCGAAATAAATAAATTAATTCTGGGTAATTTTCTTCATCCTGTAATCCTTGATTTCTCAACAGTTCCGTTGCTTTTTCTCCTAAACCTGTTAAGGAAAATAATTGAGTTAAACTATTCTCTCCACTTAAAGTAACGACTTCTAAAGGTGGTTCCCAACTATTGAATAGTAAACAACTATTATGGGTTAATTCTCCGATGAGTTTAAACAGTTTACTATAGTTTTGATATTCAGGTTTATAATGACCAGCCAGTTGACCTTCTTTAAATAGACACTGAACATCATCTAAGATAATTAAACAACGGCGATCGCGTAAATATCCTAATAAAGTTGCTAATTGACCATCCAGATCATCAGGAAAATTTAATTTGGTTTGATTAGATAAAAATTGAATCAACTCTTTTAAGGTTATTTCTAAACAGGAAAAGCTACGAAGACTGCGCCAAATAATATAATCAAATTCTGTTTTGATCAGTTCAATGAGATGACGGGCGATCGCACTTTTTCCCATTCCCCTTATTCCTAAAATACCAATCGTTCGACATTGTTTTTCTAGGATTAATTGTTTTAGAGTATTGAGTTCAGACGTGCGATCGTAAAATGTTTTTAATTCGGGTGCATCTCTTAAATCAATTTGCGGTTTTATGATAGAATATTGTTGATTTTCCGTTGCTGTTGGTGGGGCGTTTTGTTTCGCTTCTGGAGGTTTTGTTGAGTCTCCACAAAAACTAATCTTTCCGATTTTCACATCATTACAAAAGTAAGAATGACTACTATTATTTAATTGAATTCTTCCTAATGTAGAGCGTAGATTCGATTTATTAACAACTTCTCCAACTTCCTCTGAGATCACCTGCCATAATTCCGATGCAGTTTTTCTCACATGAGGTTCAGTACAGTTGTATTGGTTAGCAATATCGTTGTATTTTTGGCTATCCCACACCCCCATTAAAATTGCTTCTTGCACACTACTCAAATGTTTTCCAGTTTTTTCAAATACTACTTGGTCAACCCATGTAAGCATTTCATCAAAGTCCATCTGACTTAAATATTACAAATGATTGAGAATTATCCCACATTTTCCAATTTTTTGCAACTCTTTCCTACAAAATCCTACTCATTTTAAATTTTACTCCGAATAAATCTTAACAGATATCCTACAAATTACTACATTTTGCGCCTTTCTAAAATCATAAAGATGCTCAATAATAATGCAGTGAAATATTTATTGGTAGTCATTGATTTTCTGGGAACGTATGAACTTTATGAACTTTATGAATCAATCAAAAGTGAACTTTGAACAAAAATAGGTGAACTTTATGGATTTACTGGTTCATCTCCTTAAGACTACGATAAGACTGCGTTAACTCAATTCTTGTCTAATCTCAATCAAAGGGCTATTAAAAAATTAGGAGAACGTGAAATTATGGTATTGATTCCAAATTCAGCTTTAGGTGCTATTGTCGGTGATGACTCTTCAGAATTTATCTCGTTAATACCAGGACAATTAGCAGGTTTCCCTCAAGGGGTATTAGTTTTAGGGGGTAATGATACCGTACAAGGTGCAGTCGATAACGAACTGATTAATGGGAACCAAGGTTTTGATCAAATTTTTGGGGGCGGTGGTAATGATAACCTATTTGGAGGACAAGAAGATGATCTTCTTGATGGCGGTGTAGGAGATGATATTCTGTTTGGTAATTTAGGGGCGGATATTATTACTGGTGGAGATGGGAATGATAATCTATTTGGTGGTAAAGATAATGATAATTTGTCAGGTGATTTAGGTAACGATATCCTCTCTGGAGATTTCGGGATTGATGCTTTAACAGGAGGTGGAGGAAGCGATATTTTTGTATTAGGAATTGGGGGTGGGGGTGCGGATGTAATTACTGATTTTCAAGATAGTGCTGATTTAATGCAATTACCCGCAGGATTTACCTTTAGTAATCTTCGAGTTACAACATCAGGTAATCAAACGGTTATTGCTTTAGCAACCACAGGTGAAGAATTAGTCCGATTAAATGGTATTCAACCTTCTGTAATTACCAGTGCTGATTTTGTCGGAGGTTCGCCAACTCCAACACCCCAAGGAGAGCCAGGTAGTAATATTGCTACAGCCCTTGATTTAGGAGTGCTTCCTGATCTACTTAGTTATAGTCAGTTTGTCGGAAAAGATGATCCCAATGATTTTTATCGTTTTACCCTCCAGAATAACAGTGATTTTAGTCTGGGTTTGGGGGGCGTGAGTAATTCGACTGAAGTTGCTCTTATTAAGGATTTTAACAACAATAATCAGATTAATAGTGTAGATGGAGATGTTTTAAATGATGATTATGGATACTCTGGTGATGATACAGAAATTAACCGAGCATTAGAAGCAGGTACTTATTATATTTCAGTTTATAATGATTCATCAGCAGGAACTAACTATGATTTAAGGTTGGAAGTCACTTCAAAACCAGCAACAACTCCATCCAACCCAGGAAATACATTAAATACAGCTTTAGACTTGGGTAGCTTGAGTTCAAGTATAAGCTTTACAGACTTTATTGGTAAAACTGATCAAGAAGATATTTATCGCTTCACTCTTAATCGCAATAGTAATGTTGAAGTGATTGTTGGTGGTGTAAGCCAAGGAATCATTCTTTATCTTATTAAAGATGATAACAACAATGGCCAGATTAATAGTGTAGATGGAGATATTTTAGATTCTGATTCTGGTAACGTATCAGAAATTACCCAAGCATTAGAAGCAGGTACTTATTACGTTCGAGTTTTTTCAGATGGTGAGGGAACTAACTATGATCTTCGAGTGAATGTTTCACCTGGTTAATTTATCGAAGGTTGGGTGGGTGACAATAAAAAAGATGAGGATCTTAATCGAAAGTTGAGTAATAATCATGTCCGGTGTAGGGGCGAGGCGCGCCTCGCCCCTACCGGGAATTGAGGATCAGCAATAGTTTTATAAAAGATTAAAACCCCATCAATATAATTCGGGATGATCAAAATTTAAAAGGGAAGATCAATCAGTAATTCACTTTTAATTTTATTTAAAGGCGGATGTTCTGGATCATCTTCCCAACGTAAGGGATTTTCAATAATGTATTTTCTAATTGCATTTAAAGCGGTTTCATCTCTGATAATTTCTTCATAATAATCTCGTTGCCAAATTAATCCTTGACCGGAATTATTACAAATTCTATTAATAGATTTAGACACGAAAGATTTATACCAACTAACAACAGCACCCAAGGATTTTGGAGCAGTACCATGAGGTTTTTGTGTTAATTTTGAAGATATTTCTTGTTCTGATAATGACGTTTTGTGTAGGGGTGAGGCGCGCCTCACCCCTACGGGGGATTGAGGATCGGCAATGATTTCATTAAAGATTAAAATCCCATGAATATGATTCGGCATGATGATAAAATAGTCTAATTCAACATGAGAGAATTTTTCAGCAATTTGTTGCCAGGTATTAAAAGCGATCGCGCCTAAAGAATTAAATCGCATTTCCCTTTGAACAATATCTCCAAATAAACATTGTTTTTCTTTCGTGCAAATTGTAACAAAATATCCCCCAGGTTGAGTATAATCGTATCCTTTTAAACGAATAGAACGCCGATGATGAATTTGTGGATTATAGGGCATATTTTTTTGATGATAAAAATAGATAATCTACATTCGAGGTTGAAGTTGAAAGTATTCACATCCGTAGGGGCGAGGCGCGCCTCGCCCCTACACCGGAAGATTGAGGATAATCAAATTTACTATAATTAAATAGATTACCCCCTGAACTCAAATATAGTCATATTGGAGACGGGTCGGGGGAGAGGTTACACCCGTTTTGGGAGAAAATCAAATAGTCCTATCCCTATTCCCTCCAGTGGGTGCTATAGTTTAAAATTGTCTAACGTTAGCTGCTGTTTATTGTTCAATCTGGGATTATGCTACTGATTACCCTATTACTCTACGCCGCCTTAGCTGGTGCTTATTTGTTAGTGCTTCCGGCTGCTTTATATGCCTATATGAATGCTCGTTGGTATGTAGCCAGTTCCTTTGAACGAGGATTTATGTACTTTTTAGTCTTCTTCTTTTTCCCTGGATTAATTCTTCTCGCTCCTTTTATAAATTTACGTCCTCAACCCCGAAAAATTGCCAGCTAATGCGACGAATTGATGTCATTGTCATTACAATTCTTGTCTTTTTGAGCGGTGGATTGATTTACCTAATCTTCCAAGGGATAGGGTTTGATAGCGCCGATGCTGGAATCTGGAGTCAAGCGGTTTTAGTTGGCGGTTTAGTCATTTGGTTACTAACTTATTTATTTCGAGTTGGTACTCATAAGATGACCTATAACCAACAACTTAAAAACTATGAAGATGCGGTATTACAAAAACGACTGGAAGAAATGACTCCAGAAGAACTTGCTCAACTCCAAGCTGAAGTTGAAGAAGAGAAAAAGAGTTAAGTCTTTTATTTTTCTCTCCTTCAATGGATCTGAAATTATTGGATAATTAATTAGTTTATTTGAGTTTAATTTGAATGATTTCTGTTTCTCAATGCTTTGAATCTTTACGAGTTTCGGACAAAAAAAACTGTGCTTTAATTCCGTTTATTACCGCCGGTGATCCGAACTTAGAAACAACGGCGAAAGCCTTACAAGTTCTGGATCAAAATGGAGCCGATTTAATCGAATTGGGGGTTCCTTATTCTGATCCCTTGGCAGATGGCCCTGTAATTCAAGCCGCAGCCACTCGTGCATTACAAAAGGGAACTCGTTTAGATCAAGTATTAGAAATGGTGGCAACCGTTAGCCCAACGCTGAAAGCCCCCATTATTTTATTTACCTATTATAATCCCATTTTGCATCGAGGGATTAAACCCTTTTTAGAACAGATTTATCAAGCGGGAGCAAGGGGTTTAGTCGTACCGGATTTACCCTTAGAAGAAGCAGAAACATTACTGGAACCCGCCCGTCAAATCGGGATAGAAGTCACGTTACTGGTGGCACCGACCAGCCCTAAAGAACGAATTGAATTAATCGCCCGTCAATCTCAAGGGTTCATTTATTTAGTCAGTGTGACCGGGGTAACGGGAATGCGTTCCCAAGTTCAAACCCGTGTTGAAGAGATTCTCAAGGAAATGCGAAGCCTCACGGATAAACCCATTGGAGTTGGGTTTGGGATTTCTCAACCCGAACAAGCCACCCAAATGCGAGATTGGGGTGCAGATGCGGTGATTGTTGGAAGTGCTTTTGTGAAACGATTAGCTGAGGGAACACCCGAACAAGCTTTAGCAGATATTGGTCGATTTTGTCAAGATCTAAAAACCGCAATCCAAAATTAAAATACAGGACTTGCAAAGCAAGTCCCTATTCAGGGGAATAAATGTAGCGATTGTAATGTTTTTTGAAGAGCAATGTAGCCTGTTCGACAATTTTTGTGTATAATTTTGAGCAGATGTGTTGTTACTAAGTACACTCTGATCTACTTGATTTTTTAATAACTAGGCGAACTTTGACGGGTTTCATTGAAAAAAAGCAAGAACGCTGGAAGTATTGTGCTCCCATAAACACATCACTTCCAGCTCCTTGAAACCCTCGTAATGTGCCTTTCTGTTTTTTATTATTGCAAGCTTGCTTAGGGATTTCAAGAGGTCTTTTGCAATCACCCACTTTTTAGGTTAGGGGTGTCTATAAATCCCTTGGCTGGCTGTTTTTAGTTATTTTTTGCTCTAGGGAAAAAGCAAACTCAATAGTTTTAATGTCCTCGGCTAAACCTGATCGCCCTTTTTACAGGGGATTCTGGCTTGATTCTCAATTAATGATGGTCTGTCAAACTGGGGTGAAACCTTGGTTCTTCGTGGGCTGTAATCCTTGGAGATTGTTATTAGTTCCCCTATCTCCCTAGACAAATAGGGTTAACGACGATCAAAAACTGTTTTTGATCGCCGCGTTATTGGTAGAAACAATCCAGGAAAAACAGAGCCAACCTAACTATATTGCTGGCTGGAATTTTTTTCAGGCTCTAAATTAAATAAGGTCTGTAAGGTTTGCATCGCCCGACGTCGAGCTTCAATATCCTGTTGAGCGCGAAGTTGTACCATCGGGTCGTGGAGAATTTTATTCACAATTCCTCGCGTTAAGGCTTCTATGACTTCTTGATGCTTATCAGCAAATTCTGAACCTAAACGAGATAAGGCTTTTTCTAACTCCTGTTCTCGAATACCTTCAATTTTATCGCGTAAACAGTTAATCACCGGAACCGTTTCCAAACTTCGCCACCAAACATCAAAGGCTTGTACTTCCTCTTCTAATAAAACTTCGGCTTCCTGAGCCATTTGACGGCGACTTTCATGGTTTTGCGCGACAACGGCTTTTAAATCATCCACATTATAAGCTTGAACATTGGCTAATTCACTGACATCTGTGGCGACATTCCGAGGAACAGAAATATCCACTAACATTAAGGATTGAGATGCTGTTAAGATTGTTTCTAATTTAGCCCGATCTACAATGGGTTCTGTAGCTGAGGTACTGGTAAACACAATATCAGAATCCGCCATCACAGACATCATTTCCGACATTGTATAAATCTGTATATTAGCATCGGGAAATTGATTTGCTAATTCTTTTGCCCGTCCTAAAGTTCGATTCAAAATTGAAATTTGGTTTGCACCTTTAGAGATTAAATGCTGAACCAATAGGCGAGACATTTTACCAGCCCCTAAAATGACAACGCGATAATTACTTAAGTTCTGCACTTTCATTTGAACTAATTCCACCGCAGCAGAACTAATTGAAACTGCACCTGTACCAATGCTAGTTTCGGTTCTGACCCGTTTTCCGGCTGTTAACGCTTGGGTAAATAAACGGTTCAGAATGCGACTAATCCCTTTATGTTGTTGACTTAATTTATGAGTTTGTTTAACTTGGGATAAAATTTGTCCTTCCCCTAGAACTAAACTATCTAAACCCGCCGCCACTCGCATTAAGTGCATAATGGCATCATCATGAAGCAGGGTAAATAAATGGGGACGTAATTGATGTAAAGATAACTTACTTTTTTCTGATAAAAATTGAGTCACTTCCCGAATTCCGGGTTGAGTTTCTGTGGCGACTAAATAAATTTCTAAACGGTTACAGGTGCTGAGAATCGCAACTTCTTCAATATGAGGATAACTTAATAAATGAGCGATCGCAGCTTCTAACTGAGGTTCAGGAATACTCAATTTTTCGCGAACTTCAACAGGCGCGGTCTTATGGCTTAAACCGACAACAGCAATATTCATACAACAGTTGATATAAATAGGGTTTTAAAAAAAGATCAAACAGTAATTCAGTTATCAGTTATCAGTTATCAGTAATTCAGTTATCAGTTAATAGTAGATATCTTTCAGTTAACAGTTAATAGCTGTTAAGTGTTGGATAAAAACCAAAAACTGATGACTGATTACTATTTACTGAAAAGTTTAGCGCAACTGAATATTCTTAGGTGACTCAAACATATGGATAGTATCCACAAAACGAGCCGTTTTCGACTGAGAAGAAATGACTAAACTTTGAGTACGAGCACCACCGTTAAAGAAGCGTACCCCTTCCATTAAAGTACCCGGTGTAATTCCACAGGCTGCGAATAACACCGTTTGACCAGAAGCTAATTCCTCTGCATTATAGACTTTATCCGGTTCAGTAATTCCCATTTCTTTGAGGCGAGCAATATTGCCTTCTTTGCTTTCCCCAATTAATCCGGTTTTCACCACTTCAGGATCATAAATTAACTGACCTTGGAAGTGACCTCCTAAAGCCCGCATTGCCGCCGCAGAAATCACGCCTTCGGGTGCAGCCCCAATTCCCATGAGTGCATGAATATTCGTTCCCGAAAAAGCACAGGAAATTGCAGCCGAAACATCACCATCACTAATCAAACGCACACGGGCACCAGCCGTCCGAATTTCATTGATCAGATCTTTGTGACGGGGACGATCCATCACCACCACCACTAAATCCTCAACGGCGCGGTTCATGCAGTCGGAGAGAATTTTCAGGTTTTCAGTGGCGGATTTATTAATATCAACATGGCCTTTAGCTACCACAGGCGCTGCTAACTTCTTCATATAGAAGTCAGGTGCTGCAAATAAACCGCCTTTTTCAGAAATGGCTAATACAGCCATCGATCCATTTTGACCGTAGGCGACTAAGTTTGTCCCTTCGCAAGGGTCAACGGCGATATCAATTTCGATCAGTTCATCGGGGTTACAATATTTGGCAGCATCTTCTTGAGTACAGATGCCGACTTGTTCACCAATATAAAGCATAGGGGCTTCATCCCGTTCCCCTTCTCCAATTACGATCCGTCCTCTCATGTGAATTTGGTTCATGCGTTGACGCATGGCTTCCACCGCCACATGGTCGGCTTCATTTTTGTCTCCCTTACCCATCAAACGAGCAGAAGCGATCGCAGCTTGCTCGACGACTTCAATAATCTCTAATCCAATAACATTATCCACAGAATTTTCTCCTCCCAACAGTTTGAGATTGCCGGATTGATTACATACTCCCAGTGTTTTAGTCTATCAGAGGGGGGGATATTCCTTTGCATTTAACAGCGTATAGTTTTTGTTAATTTTTACTGCATTTCAACCTAAACTCAGTGGCAAGGGGATAGTCTGCCCGACTTAAGAGTGCTAAGACAGTTTAATCTGGAATAAAGATTTGTATCGAAGTCAATCACGCAAATACCCATGAGTAATAACGTTCTTGTGATTCGAGATTCACAATTTGACTCCGAAGTCCTGAAAGCTGAACAACCCGTTTTAGTTTATTTTTGGGCAGATTGGTGTGGCCCTTGTCGGCTCGTCTCCCCGTCCATAGAGGCGATCGCCACCACCTATCACGAGCGCGTGAAAGTGGTTAAGATGGAAATAGACCCCAATCCCGATACCGTCAAACTGTGTAAGGTTGAAGGAGTTCCGGCTTTGAGATTATTTAAAAGTCAAGAGATTGTACAATCTCATGAGGGGGCGATTAGCAAACCTAAGTTGATCGAATGGCTCAACACGGGTTTGTCATAAAACAGTAATCAGTCAACAGTTATCAGTTATCAGTCATGAGTTAGTAGGCGTTGACTACAGACTAAAAACTAAAAACTCACGATTGATAACTGATAATTGTTAACTGGCAACTGACAACTGATAACTGATTATGAAATTTGCTAATCGTTTAGACCTGTTACGCTCTAATGTTTTTGCTGATATGGATCGAGCCAAAGCCAAGGCTGTATTAGCAGGACAGGATTTAATTGATTTATCCTTGGGTTCTTCAGATTTACCCGTTGCTGATCATATTATTACGCCGATCCAGGACTCTGTGTCTGATCCCGCTACTCATGGTTATCTGTTATTTCGCAATACTCAAGGGTTTCGAGAAATCGTTGCTCAGTGGTATACCAATCGTTATGGCATCGCCGTTAATCCTGAAACGGAGGTTTTGCAACTCATTGGTTCCCAGGAAGGAACGGCCCATTTACCCTTAGCCATTCTCAACCCGGGTGATTTTGCTTTATTACAAGATCCCGGTTATCCCTCTCATATTGGTGGGGTTTATTTAGCGGGGGGCCAAATGTATCCGATGCCCTTACGGGCGGAAAATGGCTTTTTACCCGTGTTTGAGGAGATTCCAGAAACAGTCTTAGCCCAAGCTCGGATGATGGTGTTGAGTTATCCCCATAACCCGACATCCGCAACGGCTTCTTTATCGTTTTTCCGTCAAGCTGTGGCCTTTTGCCAAAACCATGATTTAGTTTTAGTTCATGATTTTCCCTATATGGATTTTGTGTTTCCAGACGGAGAAAATCAGACGGTTGCAGAATTAGCCCCTTCAATTTTACAAGCTGATCCAGACAAAAGCGTTTCCATTGAATTCTTTACCTTTTCTAAGTCCTACAATATGGGCGGGTTCCGCATTGGCTTTGCCATCGGGAATGCGGAGTTAATTTTGGCTTTACGCCAGATTAAGGCAACTGTTGATTTTAACCAATATATCGGGATTTTGAATGGGGCGATCGCCGCTTTAACGGGGCCACAGGATCATATTATTCAGAATATGGGGATTTTCCGTCAACGACGAGATGCGTTTATTCAAGCGATGCAGGATATTGGTTGGAATGTCCCCAAACCAAAAGCCACGATGTATATTTGGGCTAAACTACCCGAACCTTGGTCACAGGATTCTATTGGGTTCTGTCGCCAACTGGTAGAACAAACTGGGGTAGCCGTTTCTCCGGGGGTTGGGTTTGGCAAATCCGGTGAAGGATATGTGCGGTTTGCCTTAGTCCATCCTCCAGAAGTATTAGTTACGGCAGTTAATCGCATTGCCAAGTTTTTACAATCATCTCCATAAACCCTAAACCCTTGATTTTATTGGGGTTTTCACTCTTTTTTCTCCATACCCTGTTCTAGCAATTGCCTGGAAACGGGGTTTTTTCAATGGAAATTCCCTAAAAAGGGAGCATAAATGCTTGGCGATAATTCTGTCGAGCTTGTTTTTTCTAGGGGAAATTACGCAAAGTAGAAGGGCGTTAATTTTTTGAAAAACCTCAATTCCGTAAATCTACGGATATCAATTAATCTTATTTTTAGTTGAAATTACAGATTTACCCAAGCTTTACATAAATCCCGATAAATTGACCAAAATTTTATAGACATCTGCACCAGATTGTTTATAATAACAATAGAGAAACAAAAGAACTCGAAAAGCTCACTAGCTCAAAGCGTTCAGAAACTCACTATTAAACTTGGGTGCTAAAGTTCTTACAAGAAATGAGAACTTTATATATTAAGAAAACCTAGTCAGCAATCACCGTCTAAAGTGACATGAATCACAAAAAAATCTATCAAAATCGATTTTAATGAGATTCAGCATCACAGATAGACAAAATTCTAAAAAAACCTTCTACTTTCTGGAGAAACCCCATGGCAGCTTTATTAAAAAAACTCTTAATTGGCACTTCCGTCGCAGTGGGAATGAGCGCAGTTGGAATAGCCCCGGCTTTTGCTGGGAGCTTAACAGGGGTTAACGTTAGCGGTCAACACCTCACCTACGGATTCACCTACCAAAACGGAAAACTCCAAACCTCTCAAGTTGAGAATAATGCTGCTAACTGGGAAGCCGCTCTCGAAGCAGGCGCAGGTAATATTGAGTTAGCTGGTCAAACTGTATCTCCTAACGCATTTGGCTTCGGAACCCCCGATGGCTTGGGAGGATACGAAAATCAAGAAGCCTCCACGTTAACAGGTGTCATGGGGGGTAAAAAATATACGTTTAGCAGCTTAACCTACGATGACTGGTACACGTATGATGAAAATGGCAACTCCTTAGCTGACACTTGGTTTGCTGATACTTGGAATAATGCAGGATCTGGTTTAAAAGCTTATGCAGCAGCAATCTTAAAAAATCCTACTGTTGCTAGTTTGGATGCTGGAAGCGCACTGTTTGGGTTACAATTCGCTGGCAAAGACGTGGATCTATTTTCACGGGTGAGTAATGCCAATATTGACTATGTAAATGATGATAACGGAATGCTCAACCTGGGATTAGTGGGTCACTGGAATCACAGTTCTGGGTTAAAGTTCAGTGAAGTCCTGAAAGTGACAGTAGGCGAAGGCGACAATGCTGTTACAAAATTCCTGTACAAAACCGGTCAAGCGGATGAACAAACCGGATACACCGAAGCAAGTGATAATGTTTCCCACAGTGGTCTTTATCGTTTCAGTCTAGCCATTCCTAATGATGTGGCTTCTGTTCCTGAACCCTCTGCAATGTTCGGTTTGATGGCATTGGGCGGTTTATTTGCAGCCAGCAAACGCAAAAATCATTCATAAGCTTAATTAAAACTACTATCCATTGACGCTTAAGCAATCACAGAGGAGTCGAACTCCTCTTTTGCTGTCTGTATAGCGCTACTTGAAGAGGGAACAGGGAACACTTCGACACTTCGACACTTCGACACTTCGACAAGCTCAGTGCAAAGCAAGCTCAGTGCAAAGCAAGCTCAGTGCAAAGCAGTAAGAAGTAAAAGGGTTTGCTGGGTTCACTCATTGTCAAACACCAATCATGGGTAGCACTATATAACTCATGTTAAGCCCATTTGCCTGTTCCCCTAATCAAAAACCCCTCCTCAACCGGGAAGGGTTGTGATGATTGGAAATCAGCATTTGAGGTTTAGCCTTGGGAAGGTAAACTGAGTTTGGTAGAAGAGTTATTCAGGGTTGTGGGAAGATTTAATAAGCTTTTACCCGCAAAAACAGAGTCCGTGGGAGTTGTGCAAGCATAAGCAGCACCACCATTTGGCAAAGTGGCAAATCCAGGGCAAGTTCCCCAGGTACATTGAGACGCTGCTAAATATTTGTCGTTGTCTTTACTTTTTACACATTTAGCCCAGGCTTCCGGGTCAGTTCCAGAGCTAGAGCATTGCAGAGTTAAGGATAAACCAATAGCTTTAAGAGCACAACCAGCCTGAACTTTGCAAACACCAGTTCCGTAATTTTTGGAGTAGACAAGGGCTCCAGTGGGAGGTGAGCTTGAACTAACGGTGGTTCCTGTGTACAAACCACCCATTTTACTAGGAGTTTTCAGCAGGGTTGTAGAAGTAATCTTTAATTGTTTGGAAACAGCACTAAGGACATTGGCCTGTTCTGTCGTTAAAGTGACTTTTTTATTCAGAACATCATTGAGGTCAGTGCTATCGACACCGAAAACCCCCGCCTGGGATGGGGCTGCTAATCCCGTGACCATGAATAAACCTGCGCCAGCAATAGAGGTTAGTAATTTTTTCATAGGTGTATTTTTGAGTTAGGGGAGATAAAAATTTATGAGTTTACAGTAATGGTTATGGTGTTTTCCCATCAGTATCAAGGGAAGTCACTAACCTTTTTCTTCATTGATTATAGCTCTCTCAACTGCTCTGGGTCAATGGAACAATGTAAAACTCAGGTAAAATCATCAAAGCATTTACAAAGTTTATGTAAAGTAAAATCGAATACTATACAAATTGCAATTTCAGTACGAATACGGATATGAGAACAGGTTAAGTCAATGGTTCAGGGAATGACATCAGCCAAGGGAGAACCTTTTGAGGTAATATCAGGAAGATTTGCAATCCCAGGTAATTTTAAACCTGAGAGTATTAAGGAATAGTTATTTTGGAAAAATATGACTATGAAATCCACAAATTCTCGTAAAATTCCATCTCAAGCAGCTGGGTTTTTAAAATTAGCAGGAGTAATTTTATTTTTTGTTTCGGTTGTTAATATTGTCTTACTATTTTTTCCTCTAAAACTAGGAGATGTGGAATGGCAAGTTCAGTTTACAAGCCAAATGGTTGAGCAGGGAATTATTCCTGTTTTAGCGATCGCCTTAATGTTTTGTGCCTATGGCTTAGAGGATTTAGCGGGAGTTTCAGCCGATGAGACTCAATCCAAATTTAATAGTTTAAAATTTTGGGTTTATTTGATTTCTGCGATTTTGGGAGTTATTTATCTATTATTAATTCCCGTTCATGTCAGTAGTGTTTCTGCCGCCAGTAATCAAACCATTGAACAAGCCAATCAAGAAGCTGAACAAGCCAAAAAACAAGTGTCTGAACAGTTGCAACTCCAACAGACTCAAATGACCGATTTATTACAAAATAATCAAAAACTAGAAGAATATGTCGCCAGTCAACAACTAACGCCGGAAGAATTAGAACGCTTAGAACAATTTAAAAAGAATCCCGATGCTTTAAAACAGCAAGCTACAGCATTAAATGAACAATTTAAACGGGATATTGAAGAACGACGTCGGCAAACCGAAACGAAATCTAAACAAGGAAGCTTTAAATCCAATGTCAGAATTGGCGTAACCAGTTTGCTGTTAGCCAGTTGTTATCTCACCATCGGTTGGAGTGGATTAAGAGAAGGAAAAGCCCGTAAAAAAGCTCGTCGTTAGTCCACTCCTAACTTTTAATTTAAGGATTAGATTCAGGTTGAGGTTGGGGGGAAGGGGACTGTTCTGGGTTGGGTGTAGCAGACTCCGGGGGTTTTTGTTCAACAGGATTCGTTGGTTGTTCGGTTTCCGAGGTCGGGGGTGTGGGTTGTGCAGGAGGAGGGGAAGAAACCGCAGGCGTATTATCAGGTTGGGGAGTTGGATTATTAACCGTTTTGCAATTTTCTTCACTATTAAACTGAAATTGAATTTGATAAGCTTTCGGTGAATTTGTCGGGTCAAAGGTCATTTCCTGGACGGCTGCTTTTGCCGCATCATCTAACACCGGATAACCTGTGGCTAATAAAACTTCTGGCCCTTGTAAAATCTCCCCGGTTTCACCCACCGCTACCCCAATTAACGCTTTCCCCGTTAGCTTTTGTTCACAAGCTGCATTGGGATATAAATTATTAACTCCGATGGGAGAGGTGGTTTCTAAATTAGGATAGTTGGTAAGTAAACCATTGACCCAGTTCAGATAGGCACTTCCGCCTTGTAACATTGCGGTTTGCTGTTCATTAACCACACCTTCAGGGGGTTGGGGGTTGGAAGTAGAAGGTTGTTGTTGTAAACCCTTTTCCAGTCCTGCCAAAATTGAACCTTTGGGGTGAGACGGTTGAACGTTAGGATTATTTTCAGGGGGTGGGGTATTAGGATTATCGTTTTGATTGGGGGTTTTAGGGCCACAATTGGCATTATTAAACATGGGCGGACAATCAACATCCTGGCCCAAATCTCGGATTAACTGTTGTCGCAAGGCTAATTCATCATTTGGGGGTAAACTCCCCGGTTGTTTTAACTGTCCAGATTGTCCAGGGGGAGGGGAAGAATTAGAGTTATCGAAACCTAAAGGTGGCCCTGGAACAAAGGATAAAGACGGATTAGAGTTCGGCAGAAATCCGATAGAACCGGAATTGAGATCATTAGAATTAGAATTAGACCCTTGAGAAACAACGGGGGGTAAACGATAGCTGGGTAAACTGGGGGAATTACTGGGGGGTGGTAAGGGAATATTCGTTGGCCACACCGGGAGGGATGACGCCTGCATAAAGTCTTCCGGTGCAGGGGGGGGAACAATATTATCCGTTGAAGGGACGGGAAGAACGGATAAAGATGAGGAAAGAGAATTTAAGGGGGTAAATGATAATTTAGGGGGAGGGGCTGGATAAACGCGACTAATTTGTTCAGGAGAGAGTTCAACGACTTGAACCGTTGGGGGTAATTTAATCGATTTAGAGTAAAAATTAATATATTGAATATTGGCAGCAAATAAGCCATGAACCCCCAAGGATGCCAACACACACAATACAACGGGTGGGCGAAAGGTAGGGGGGAAAAATTCAGTTAAGGATGTTGTCGAAGCCGTCATAATAAACGTTAAAGTTTAAACTTGAATAAAATTACAAATTAATTATTAGGGGTCGATGAGGGGTTTGCAGCCCTCACCTCCCATTCAAAACCGTGCTTGCGACTTTCACCGCACACGGCTCCTAGTCTAGTTGACTGTTATCATCAGAGCATCCAGCTTTCTTTTGAATCGTATGACCCATCAGTTGCCGTTTTAGTGTCGTGACAATGGCGATGTAATAATTGTAGGTTCTTATATTCGTCTTTCCCGCCTAAACTTGTGGGATGAATATGATCGATTTCTACAATATCCTCTGGGCTGAAATATTGTCCACAGAAGTTACATTTACCTTTTTGCTTTTTGAGCAGGGTTGCTACTCGTTTGGGTACATCAAAGGATGTTCCCATTCTTGTACTCCAATATGTCCAGTTTCCGTCATACGGTGATGCTTCAGGTCTTACAGTTACATGGCGGGTGATAGGTGTTTCTGCATGGGTTAATAATTTAAAACCATCTTTGGTTTCAAAACTCCATGCTTTATTCCCGTTTTTTCTGAAATATAGCTTCATTTTCTTGTAACTTGCTTTACCGCATCTGCTGACTGTCCATGCTCTTAATCTTTGCCATGTAACATAGTCTAATGAGGAGAATGTTTCTTTGGAAACAACTTTGGAATGGTAATTACACCATCCTCTTATGACTGGATTTAGGCGTTTGATTAATGCGTACTGGGGTGCAGTTTTGTGGGTTTTAATCACTTCTTTAACCTTATCCGCGTGAGCTTTAATTGCTTTCTTACTAGGTTTTATTATGGTTTTGAACCCTATTAATTTTGAGTTATTTCCTCCAGTTTTCCCTGAGTGATGTATACCAACAGGATATTGTCGGAAATTCCAGCCTAGAAAGTCGAATCCTGGTTTTACCTTTTCGCCGTTTACTTCGATTTCTCTTAGTGTGTGGCATATACGGGTTTTTTCTGGTTTCAGTTCTAACCCGATGGGTTTTAACCATTCTTTGATAGCAATTTGACACTGTTGTATGATTTCTAATTGTGGACTAATCACAACGAAATCATCGGCATATCTGATGACTTTGGCTTGAACTGTGCTTTTCTTTTTAGGGAAAATTTGGTCAATTAACCTAATCATTCCATCCAGTGCGATGTTAGCAAGTAAAGGACTGATAACACCTCCTTGTGGAGTGCCTGCCTCTGTTGCCTCAAATATGCCGTTATCCATCACACCAGCTTTTAACCATTGTTTGATTTGGGCTTTTATTGTTGATGGACAATCAATTTTGGACAGTAGGTAATCATGGTTAATCTGGTCGAAGCATTTTGAGATGTCAGCATCAAGTATGTAGTATTCTGATTTATTGATACTTACATAGATTCGTGACATAGCATCGTGGGCTGAACGTCCGGGTCTAAATCCGTAGCTTTCGCCCTCGAATCTGGCTTCCCATTGGGGTTCTAATGCCAATTTAACCAAGGCTTGCCTGATTCTATCGTTTATAGTTGGTATACCTAGTGGGCGTTTTTCCCCGTTGGGTTTGGGTATCCATTTCCTTCGGAGTGGTTTGGCTTTTTGGTATTTACTCAGGTTTTGGGCTAGTTCTATCCGTTGTTTGGGTGTGATGGATTTGATTCCATCTACCCCGGCTGTTTTCTTGCCTTGATTATCCTGAGTGACCCTTCTTATTGATAGAAGTTTGGCGTAATATGACTTGACCAAAAGTTTTTGGAGCTTCCGAGCTTTCGCATTTTGTCCCGATAATGATGCCTGGTAAATTCGCTTTTGCAGCTTAAATACTACCCGTTGGACTTTCGCCCAATTGATAGAATTCCATGCAGTCGTAGTCTTGGTTATACTCGTTTTCACCGTTTTAACTGCTACTTGAAACCTTACCTAACAACTAAACCGAAATCTATCAGCGTATCCTAAACATTACATTTAGGCATTAGCTTCTGACTCCATCTCTCGCCCTCACAACATCCGCTTTAGATTTGTAGCTGCCTATCAGTATTCGACCTCTGTAGGAGTATATGAGGGGTTTTAACGTTCCTTGAAAATGGGATTATTGCCTTTAGAATCATCCTCTCTGCCGGGGTACTTTTGGGAGTCTTAGTAAGTATTAGGATTATGACCTTACCTTTGTAGATATCGAAAGAATTCTCTACCTTTTCCCCTTGTTCTTTTGAACGCAGCGTAATCAAGTCAATTTCGCTACTTAACAGTTACGACAGTTCAAGCCGGATGTTTACTTTCGTTATTCTTGGGCAATTGGCTAGAGAATTATCTTAGATATTGACTTATATCCGATTTCCCGTTATTCCCAGCTTCAGCGTTTTGATAATCAGTCTGACACTGTGGGAATTGCCTTACCCCTTTGGCATGGGATACTCTACCTGTTGAGGTTCGGTAATCCGTACCATTGACTCCGGGGTTGACCTTCCTTTAAGGTCACATTTTCAACGTTAAGACAGGCTTGATTGGATTTATTGTTGGGTTGTTACCCATTAACCAATTAACTGAACCCATCTCCCTGCTTACGTTTCGGGTTTATCCCTAGACTTTGACAGGAACGTCTCGCACAATCCTATCTGTTTTAGCACGTTTGCTTCCCCGTGTGAGCCAGGGTTGTTTTGATAATCAGGATCGAAAAATAGGATAAACGTAAATGGGGGCGATCGCTTAACCCAGCATAAATAACTTGGTTAGGTAGGGTCGCCCTTTCTACAATATAAGTCTGTTCTAGCAAATTGAACCGTTGTAACACGTCCCAAACTTGCTGATAAACGGAACTAACTTTCATCAACACCACAACATCCGCCTGGTGCAGGGTTGTTTCTAAGTCGGCGATCGCATAAATTGCAGGTAAAATTGCCAACTTTTGATCCCGAATGGTGAGGGGAATACCCAAACTTGCTACCGCCGCGAGGGGAGAACAAATTCCAGGGATAGTCTGCACTAGAACTTCAGGACGAAATTGTTTGAGGGTTTGTGCCAAATAGGTGAAGGTACTATAAAAACTGACATCTCCTTCGCAAACAAACGCCACATCCTGTCCCTGTTCTAAATAAAGCCAAACGGTTTCAGCGGCTTGTTGCCATGCTTGATGGAGAATGACCTCATCTTGAACGTAGGGAAAGGTTAAGGGAAGTTTAAGCTGATCGGATTTTAACCAAGGGGTAATAATTTGTTCGGCTATTCCTGGTTTTTCCCCAATTCCTGATGGAAAGGCGACAATTGGAACTTGCTGCAAAAGATGATAGCCTTTTAAGGTAATTAATTCAGGATCACCGGGCCCTACACCAATTCCATATAATTGACCGAAAGATTGAGATAGATTATTAATCATGATCACTGTTTACTAATAACTGATTTTGTTGGGATTCCTTTTGAGGCAGTTTCTGATATTTCTTGGGTTTTGAAATTAATCCCACAAAAACTTTGATAATCTTCTAAGGTTCTGATATTGCCAATATCATAAATTTCTAAACTCTCGGTTTCTAAAGGGGTAATTCTTAATATTTTTTTGATACGTTCTCTGGATTTTTGTTCTAATTTGTACCATTCGGAATTAATATCCCAATGTTTTTTAGCATTGGTACGAGTATAATAGTGATAAATTGTAATTTGATAAGGATAGAAAATATCCCATCCTTTTGTCCAAGCTCTGGTTGAAAGGGTGATTTCTTCTCCGCGAAAATACAAAAAGGGATCATAGGGAACGTCTAAATAAAATTGTCGGGGGGCGAAAATAAATCCTCCGGCTAGAAACATTCCTAACTGAGGTTCAGAATAGGACGCGATACTTTCTCCAGCAATAAAACTTAGAATTCCATGTTCATCAAAATGATGGGCAGTTAAACGAGTACAGGGATATCCGGGGGGAATTTCATCGGGGGGAATATAAGGGGGAGTATAGGCAGAAAGGACAGGTTTGGGACTCGGACATTGGGCAAGTTGTTGCAGTAATAAACTATCCCACCCTTCGACAAATCGATGGTGACTATCTAATTGTAAAATAAAATCTTCATCATGCAGTAAACGTTGACCGAGGGATCTTGCCCAACACACACCGAGGGATTGTCGGGCATCAATTTCTATCATTTTACAGGGGAATTCCTGCATTTTTTCAGTGATTATTTCATCTTCCCCTGGAATAAATTGCCAAACAATTCCAAAGGTTATTTTTTCGGGGCGATCAGCTTTTTTTAACGCATCTTTAAGGGTAGGAATGAGTTCAGAATCTCGATAGGCTGCTAAATGTAAAAATAGTTTGGGATCGGTAAAATTAAGTTTGGGTAAAGATAAAGGTTGGGTTGGGGCGATCGCAGACGGCAAATCAGAAGAAACCGTTGGGGTAATATTCTGTGCCAATTCTAATATTTTAAAAGCAACAGCAGCCCGTTCTGACGCAGGCAAAGTTCCGTCTATCAAAATAGAATCTAAGGTTTTGATAGATTGAGAAACGAGCATTTGCAGGGAGGAATTTAACATGATTAGCAACCCCTAAAAATAAAAATAATTATCTTCATAAGATACAATAAATCAAGGGTTCATTCTGTTCAAAATTTTGATTTTCCTGTTAATCAACAATAGCTTTGAGTAACATATCCGTTAAACTCATCGCTCCTAAATCCGATAAAGTAATTGTATTACAAATATCAAATTTAGCACCTTGACTTTGTAAATCATCATCAAGGATATGGAAAAACTGAGTCACATCGGCGTTAGAACCCACTTGAATCAGTTCAATGGCTAATTCTTCATCTCGGTTAAGTTGATTAGCCGCATCAATAATAATTTGTCGGAGGGCTGTGGGATTTTCAATTTCTCCAGACGTTACAATAATAATGGTTTCGCCATTGGCTTTGGCTTGTTCCGTTGCGCGTCGTCCAAAATAGTGATCAGTCGCATCTTTTAACACCGGAGATAAACGATTTGTTCCAGAAGGTTGATGCTGTTCAAAGATATAAATTACTTTGTCAGATGTGACTTTTTCATAACGTTGAAATTGATCAGAAAATAAATAAAGCGTAATCCCATCAGGATCAAATTGTTCACAATAGCTGGCGATCGCTAAAATCGATTCTTGAAGTAACGCCCAGCGACTTTTGCCTTCGGATTGTTCCAGGGTTGCCATACTATTACTACTATCAATAATCAGTGTATAGTCCCGCTCGCGTAAAACCGATCCTCCTTCTAACAAAATGTCCATTTTTGTTGGCTCCCATTTTTGACGGTATTATTAACCTAGCAGGTCTTGGAATCATTCAACTCAAACGGTAGGCAATTCAGCAATTGATATGTTAGGATCGGGCGAATCGCTAATCTTAAGTAAGGTTTCAGGCTAATCTACAGTTGTGGGTCTGTTGCTCTTACCCAGAAACCGAGTTTCTCAAGTCGTTTCCTCGGAACAGAATTGAACTGTATCCGTAAAGTTGGGTGACGATACCGGAAAATAAACTCAGGTTGTTGAAGCTCTCGTTGCACAGTTTTATGTTCTAAGACAGGGATCTTTCCCAGATGACAGGATTTGACTGCATCAGAGGAAACAAATCTTAGAATGTCTGTGTCATCTGTGCCATAAGTTGTCCAGTATTCGTGGATGCTTCCCCATGAAACCTAGCCCCTCCAACCGTCGCTGGAGAGCGACTTCCACTGCAAATGAGAAGCAGCCCCGCCCTTTGATTTTGGCGTTGATGTTGACTGGCGTTTTAGCTATAGAAGCTTATCCAACGGTTGTACAATCTGCTTTTGCTCAGACCCAAGCCCTGCTTTCTCACTCCATGACAGTTGCTCAAAACCGTCTCTCTGATTCTGTTGAGCCTGAAAATCAATCCTTATGGGATCTATCCCCAAACACCACAGTTGCTTCCCCGGTGACACCGACTTATCGTGTGTTACCGAACCCGTTATTTAATGTTAAAGGACAGTTACCCAAAACCATTCCAGTTGTTTTTGAAACAGCACCCTTAAATCCTGAAAGGGTACAATATTCTGCCGAGGCTGCTCCGGTTTTACCCGGTTTAGTCGATACAAAGGTTCGGGAAATGATTGCTAAACAATCAGGAGTTGAGATCACCGATCTTAAAATCGTGGAAGCCCGTCAACAAACTTGGCCCGATACCTGTTTAGGACTCGCAGCAGCAGAGGAAGTCTGTGGACAAATGTTAGTGCGAGGATGGCGAGTGGTGGTGTCCGATGGTCGCCAAACTTGGGTTTATCGCACAGATGCTCAGGGGAGAAATATTCGTTTAGAATCTCAAAATCATTCCTTTAAGGTACCTTCTTCCCTCTTAGAAACTGTGTTTGAGGATATTCATCAACAGTCGGGTTTATCACGTTCTGAATTAACTTTGGAAGCGGTGGAGGAACAACTATGGCCCGATGGCTGTTTAGGGTTAGCAGAACCGGGGATGTTTTGTACCCAAAGTTTAGTGACGGGTTGGCGGATGATGATCGGTCATGAAAATCAACGTTGGGTTTATCGCACTAATCAAACGGGTTCTAAGTTTAAATTGGATCAAGCTGCAAGTTCAGTGATGCCTAGTTTGCGGGTACAATTTCTCAAGATTCCAGGGGATGATTTTTTATCGCCTTGGACAGAAACTTTAATTGCTCATCTACCGACTCCCTGTCAAGTTTCAAATTTTGTTAATTTATCAATAGGGCAAAATTGCTCAAATTAATACTGATTTTGAAACTACGATTAACGATAAAATATGGCTGATTTAAGTGGAATTTGGCTAGGAACTTATTGGCAACAGGGAGTTCCAACTCGTTTTGAAGTAACATTTATTCAAAGCGGGAATACTTTGGCGGGGAATATTTTAGATGAGGGTTATTTGGGAGAAGCTCAAATTGGGGGGACAGTGGTGGGTCGTGGTGTAAGTTTCACGAAACAATATTTAACCACTTCTCCTGACCCGGTAAGTTATACGGGTACTGTCTCTGAGGATGAAAATTATATGCAGGGACAATGGCAAATTAGCCGTTTATCGTCGGGAACTTGGGAAGCTTATCGCAGTGAGGATAATTTAACCTTGGAATTTAATCATAAAATTGCTCAAAAGGTTCCAGTTTGATAGGAGAGAATGGGCAATAGGCAATAGGCAATAGCTTCTACTAACTTCCTTTTTAATCATTAGTAAAAAACAACGAAATCTTGTTTCACCTGTTCCCTGTTCCCTGTTCCCTGTTCCCTACTATAAAGGTTTAATTCCTGCTAAATCTAAGATTTTAGGAATTAAATCTTCCCGTTTAACGGCCATAATATGCACACCTTGACAGAGTTGGCGGGCAATTTTAACTTGTTCAGATGCAATTAAAATGCCTTCTTCTAAGGGATTTTTAGCTTGTTCTAAACGATTAATAATTGAATCAGGAATCTGAACACCCGGAACAAATTTATTAATAAATCGCGCATTTTTAGCGGATTTTAATAGAAAAATTCCGGCTAAAATGGGTTTTGAAGTTCCGGCGGCAATTTCGGTCATGAATTTATCTAATTTTTCAAAATCGGTGATTAATTGACTTTGAAAAAATTGGGCTCCGGCTTTTAATTTACGTTCAAAGCGACTTTGTAACCCTGACCAACTGGAAGATTGGGGATCAACCGCAGCACCTGGAAATAAATCTGTTGCGCCATCGGGTAAGGGTTTTTGATTCCAATCTAAGCCGTGATTGAGTTTATCAATAGCTTGTAATAATCGCACAGATTCTAAATCAAAAACAGCTTTCGCATCGGGGTGATCTCCTGCTTTGACGGGATCACCCGTTAAGGCTAAAATATTTCTAATTCCTAACGCATGGGCTCCTAATAAATCTGATTGTAATCCGATTCGATTGCGATCGCGACAGGCTACTTGACAAATGGGTTCGACTCCGTGATGCAGCAGAATAATGGAAGCCGCCAGGGAACTCATACCTAAAACAGCACGGCTACCATCGGTAATATTAACTCCATGAACCCGACCTTTGAGTAGTCTAACCATTTCAATCATGTGGTTTGGATCTGCGCCTTTTGGGGGTGCGACTTCAGCCGTAACAATAAATTCATCTAGGGTTGAACAAGCGGTGCGAAAACGGTTCATTCTTAAGGGTTGATTTTATCTTTACAAAGGTTGTTTTTTAGAAGTTTAAAAATTAGGGAAGGTATTTTTTCTTTGTTTCCCTGTTCCCTATTATCAAATTACAACGGTCGGGAATATCCCATGGCATCTTTAACACGAGTTAGGGTTTCATTGGCGACAGCTTCAGCTTTTTCTCGACCTGTTCTTAATACAGATTCTAAATAGCCTTGATCATCCATTACGGCTTTATATTTTGCTTGGATAGGTTTGAGACTTTCAATGACCGTTTCTGTGAATAAAGGTTTAAATTGACCCCATCCCATGTCTTGACATTCGGCGGTAACTTCGGCTTTGGTTTTATGGGTTAGAATGCCATAGAGCATTAATAAATTATGACATTCGGGACGGTCAGAATCATCAAAGGTTAAACCTCGAACTGAATCCGTTTTACAGCGTTTAATTTTTTTAGTAATTGTATCGGGATCATCTAATAAATTAATCCGGCTTAATTCTGAGGGATCGGATTTTGACATTTTTCGAGTTCCATCGGTGAGACTCATCACCCGTGCACCTTCGGGGCGAATTAAAGGGTCAGGTAATTTTAGGACAGCCTTCTTTTGACCGAATAAATGATTAAATCTTACTGCAAGATCACGGGTTAATTCCAGATGTTGTTTTTGATCTTCTCCAACGGGAACTTTATCCGCATCATAAAGTAAGATATCCGCCGCCATTAACACGGGATAATCGAGTAAACCTGCGCTGACATTTTCCCCCTGTTTAATGGCTTTTTCTTTAAACTGAATCATATCTTGTAGCCAATTAATCGGGGTAATACAATTAAGAAGCCAGGTGAGTTCACTATGGGCGGAAATATGGGACTGAACAAAAATTGTAGAATAGTTTAAATCGATGCCACAAGCTAAATATAGGGCGGCAATGGTGTAGGTATCTGTGGCTAAGGTGGCTGGATTATGGGGAACGGTAATCGCGTGTAAATCGACAACACAGAAGAAGTTATCGTATTGCGCTTGATTATCGACCCAGTTGCGAATAGCACCGAGGTAGTTCCCTAGATGAAGGTTTCCGGTCGGTTGTACTCCTGATAGAACTCGCTGTTTACCCATGAGATTAATGTCAACTGAACTTAATACTCTATCTTGGCATGAATGGGAGTCAGTCGTCAGTCCCTAGGGAAATTTGATCTGGGGTTTGGGGATTCTCAGAATTTAATTACATAATGAGAACAAGACTCTAAATCGTGAAGGAGAAAATCTTGATGACTATTCCGAGTAAAAATTGGGTTGAGCAACTGAAAATTTGTTTAGACTTAGCAAAAACGGTAGAAACTCATCCTGAAGCTAATCAATGTTTTGATGAACTTTTGACAGCTATTAAAACAGAATCTCCCGAAATGGCAGAATTATTTAACTTAATTTGGCAAGATTTGATCTTGGCTCGTCGTGCGGCTTCTTTTTGGGAACAAATGTCAGATGTTGAAAAAGAGATGGCAAGTAATATGATGGAAACGATGACTCAAATGCGACAAAATCAGTTAAGGTTAATTCAAGAAATGTAAAAAAATACAGTTATCAGTTATCAGTTATTAGTTAACAGCCTAGGGATGTGTCAATAGCCTCCGGTATGAACTCGCTTAGGTGCATTTGTACTCAAGAAGTAGATAGTTGATTGGTTCTTAACTCTTGGCTCTTAACTGTTAACTCTTACATTAACTACTAAAAATAATAACTGATAACTGATAACTGATAACTGATAACTGACAATAAATCAATGGCTAAAAAAATTAAGCGTCGCATATTTTTAATTTTAGAAGCAAAAGAACACAAACAAAGGTTAAGCCGAGCTTGTGAATATTTTTTAATGTTTTTAATTATTGCCAATACTTTAGCTGTTTGTATAGAATCTGTTGAAGAAATTTTTGAAGTGTATGAATTTTATTTCATTATCTTTAATCGATTTTCTATCGGGGTTTTTACCTTAGAATATCTATTAAGGGTATGGTCATGTACAACCCTTGATAGATATCGCCATCCGATTTGGGGAAGACTCCGATATATGGTAACACCCCTAGCGATTATTGATTTAATTGCTTTCTTACCCTTTTATCTCCCTTTTACAAATGCTGACCTAAGAAGTATTAAATTATTTGGATTAACTCGATTTTTACAGCTTCTAAAATTAGGTCGTTATTCTCGTGGAATTAAAATTTTAGGTCAAGTGATTCGCCTGCGTCAGGAAGAACTAATTTTAACCTTAAATATTGTATGTTTTTTATTGATTTCTTCAGCTACCTTAATTTATTTTGTCGAGCATGACGCTCAACCGGATAAATTTCCAAATATTCCGGCGGCGATGTGGTGGGGGATTATTACGCTAACAACAGTCGGTTATGGAGATGTTTATCCCATTACTCCTTTAGGAAAAATATTAGGGGGAATTTTAGCCTTATTAGGGATTGGACTATTTGCCTTACCTGCGGGGTTAATTGCCTCCGGTTTTACTGAAGTGATCACAGCTAATAAAAAGTGGGCTGAAACTCATGCTCCTAGGGTTTGTCCCCACTGTGGAAAACCTCTGGATGAACAACCGAATAATCAAACCCATCTCAAAGATTAATCAACGTTGCACTTATGCTTTAAAATATTTAATATCATTACAGGTAAATCAGGAGGAATTTGAATCATGAGTTTGGAACGAAGACACTTTAGAGGAATGTTTGAACCGACGGAAGTGGTTGAACTCCGTCAACTTTGTTTTACCCCCAGTCGCATTTTTGAACCCGGACATTATATTGCTGGGGATTTACCTGATATTGCCTTTAATCTGGGATTAGTTGATAAATTACCTCCCGTTCGTGGCAAAAGTGCCGAAATTAGTCAACCTTATTCTTCCGATATTGAACATGATCAATGATGCTTACGCTTGGATAGAAAAAGCCCTGGAGACGATTCATAAAGTTGATTGGTATCGTTCTGTTCAAACGGTAGAAAATCAAGCAGGTGCTACCCTAATCCTAGAGGGAAAACCCTTGATTAATTTTGCGAGTAACGATTATTTGGGATTAGCCGGAGATCAACGGTTAATTGATGCGGCTATTACAGCAACTCAAGCATTTGGAACTGGAGTTACGGGTTCTCGATTGTTAACAGGACATCGCCAACTTCATCGAGATTTAGAATTAGCGATCACTCAGTTTAAACAAACAGAGGATGCCATTGTTTTTAGTTCCGGTTATTTAGCAAATATTGGCACCATTAGTGCTTTAGTTGGACAACGGGATTTAATTTTGTCCGATGAATATAACCACTCCAGTCTCAAAAATGGAGCGAAAATGAGTGGCGCAACGGTGTTAGAATATCAACATAATAATCCTGAACATCTGCGAGAATTACTAGAAGGAAATCGTCTCCCCTATCGTAAAGCACTGATTATTACCGATGGTGTTTTTAGTATGGATGGGGATTTATGTCCTTTACTGGATTTACTCGACATCAGTGAAGAATTTTCCTGTATGTTATTAGTTGATGAAGCTCATGCTACGGGAGTTTTTGGAAAAACAGGAGCCGGATGTGTAGAGTATTTTAATTGCACCAGAGAAACCTTAATTCAAATGGGAACCCTGAGTAAAGCGTTCGGAAGTTTAGGCGGTTATGTAGCAGGTTCGGCGGCACTGATTGATTTTTTAAGAAATCGTGCCCCCAGTTGGATTTACACCACTGGATTAAGTCCGGCGGATACTGCTGCGGCTTTAGCTGCGATTAATCTTGTGCAAACCGAACCCCAACGGCGAGAACAATTATGGCAAAATGTTGAAACTTTAAAAACCTTATTCCAAGAAAAACAACTCCGCTTTAATATCCCCCTTTCTGAATCTCTTTCCCCCATTTTTTGTGTTCCCATCAAAGATGCAGCAACGGTATTAACCATCGGACAAAAACTCAAAGATCAAGGAATTTTTGCCGCCGCTATTCGTCCCCCCACTGCTCATACCAGCCGCATTCGGATTTCCTTAATGGCAACTCATACCCCCATACAATTACAAACCTTAGTTCAAGTTTTAGCTGAGGTAATTCCTGTCTAAAAATTTCAACTGGGGAATTGCTAAAAGCAGGAAGAGAAACTTTTACCCTTGAGATTAAAATATTATCCCCAGAACTTACGCAAAAACCCGGTTTCTGAACCCAAAATCAAGCTTGTCACTCTGAGCCTCAATGAGAAACCGGGTTTTTTAACCCCTGTGCGTAAGCCCTGATCTCCATTTTTCTCATAATTTCTGTTAAAATAAAACGATTAGCTGATCAATAGCAGTGTTCAAGGAGTTGTCATCCATTAAACTGATATGAAACCGCCAAAAGTATTGATTCTGTCCCCGATTTCCAATTTCCTGTTCCCTGCTAGATCAATGAAACAGATTATTTTAATCCTAAGTTTAATCACTTCCCTTTCTGCTTGTGCCAATAGTCCCACCGGAAAAGCGATTGAAAATTCCCTAAAAGCTGATCCTTTATTACAAACTAATTCCCCCGCACCTCAAGCAACAACCGCACCCGTTACTAACCCTGAACCTTCTATTCCGCCTGTTGAACTTCCCAGTGATTTTCCCTCAGAAATTCCCCCCTATCCGAACGCAATTTTGCAGACGGTGATGCCTCCTACCCCAGATTCAACGGCGGTGATTACCCTCTGGGAAACAACAGATCCCAGTAATGTTGTTCAGGCTTTTTACCAAAAAGAGTTAAAAGCAAAAAACTGGAAAATTATCGAGAATTCGGCTAACGAAACTAGCGATAATCTCAGTGCAGAAAAAGAGAACTTAAAAGTAACCATTGCTCAACAACCCAATCCAGAAACTAACGGAAAAACCTATTTTCAAATTCGTTATCAACCGCTTCCGATAGAAACAGCAAGTTCTCCAACTCCCACACCAACTCCAACTCCAACCCCAACCCCAACTCCAACCCCAACTTCTAATCCTGAAAAACCCGATAACAATTCTGTTCCGAAAGAGTTAAGTTCCTTGGTGTCTGATGTTGCCAAATTGGGTATTTTTAAAGCTCCTAATTCTCAAGAAACGGGAACCTTACCTGATCCTAATGGTAAAATTACTCGCAGTCAATATGCCCGATGGATTGTAGACGTTAATAATCAATTATATGCCAATAATCCCGCTAAACAAATTCGTTTAGCTGTTCCCAGTAGTGACCCTGTATTTACAGATGTTCCCACCACCCATCCTAACTTTGCAGAAATTCAAGGATTAGCAGAAGCGGGGTTAATTCCCAGTCCATTATCAGGAGATAATACGGTTACGAAATTTCGTCCTGATTCTAACTTAACCCGTGAAGATTTAATTCGCTGGAAAGTGCCTTTAGATACTCGACAAGCACTACCGAAAGCCAGTCTTGATGCAGTTAAAGAACGCTGGGGATTTAAGGATACCTCTAAAATTGATGCGGGAGCTTTACCTGCTATTTTAGAAGACTATAATAATGGAGATAATTCCAATATTCGCCGGGTTTTTGGATTTACAACTTTATTTCAACCCAAAAAGAACGTAACTCGCGCCGAAGCCGCAGCCACCCTTTGGTTTTTTGGCTTTCAAGGAGAAGGAATTTCAGCCAAAGACGCCTTAACTGATACTCCAAAACCCCAACAAAATTAACAAGAGGAGCACCGGATGATTCAGGAATTAGAAGATTTAAAAACCAGTATTTTAGAAGGTCGATATCAAGATGCGTTAACCTTGGTTGAACAATTGGATGGCATGAGTAGACAAGCTAAAATTGATGCCATTGAGTCCCAGTTAGTGAGGCTGTTGATTCATCTTGTTAAAAATCAATTGGAACAGCGATTAACTAATTCTTGGGCGGCATCTATTCGGGGTGCATTAGTGGAGATTAAAAAGTTAAATTTGCAAGATAATCGAACTTCGACTTATATTCAGCAACAGGAATGGCAATCTTTAATAGAAGATGCTTTAGAATCTGCCATTAGTGATGCTTCTGTAGAAGTTCTCAATGGAGATTATACGCCTTTTCAAATCTCAGAAATGGTCAATCGGGAGGCTGTAATTTTAGTCGCTCATCGTTTAATTGATTTAACCTATCGTTTTTCTAAAAAGGAGTTACCGAATAAAATTAATCAAGCGTTGATAGAATTACCGGGGGGAGTCACCTGGGGGAAGGGTCATTAGCGCAACAACAGTTTGATATTGTTAAGTTTAACTTATTGATTCCGTTATATTGTTTTGGTTTTTAAAAGATTGTCAGGAAATCTTGATATTTTATTGAAAATTACTCTCAAATAGTTGACGCAATTATGGGGGTTGTGATAGCATACAAAAAATAGCACCCAAGGGGTTATTGTGTCTAAAGGCAAAAATGGCAGCTACAACCCTGATTCTATCGTAAAATATGCTAATTTCCTGACGAAATTGGGAGGAGACGTGACACGGGTTTTTGGACTGAAACCAGAGGTGCTAGAAAGAGGGGTTGACAAAATACACATTTTGTGCTGTAGACTTTAAAATAGAACTTTCCCCTGTTGCTGGACAGATTGACTCTATCCTAATGTCCGATTAGTTTATCGCGTAATTGTTTAATGCGATCGCGGAGTTTAGCGGCTTCCTCAAATTCTAATTGTTTCGCTGCGGCTTTCATCTGGGTTTCTAACTGAGTAATCACATCGGGAATACTTTCTAACGGTAATTCCTCAAAGGTTTCCACCTGTTTTTCTACGGTTTGAGCATTTAACCGTCGAGACACATCCAAAAATTCCAAAATCGAATTACTGGATTTTTTGATAATTTGTTGGGGAATAATCCCATGTTCTTGATTATAATTTTGTTGAATCTCTCTTCGTCGGTTGGTTTCCTCAATCGCTTTGCTCATACTTTCCGTTAAATTATCTGCATATAAAATAGCCTGTCCTCGAATATTTCGCGCCGCACGTCCGATGGTTTGAATTAAAGAACGTTCGGAGCGTAAAAACCCTTCTTTATCCGCATCTAAAATCGCAACTAATGACACCTGGGGTAAATCTAATCCTTCCCGTAATAAGTTCACCCCTATTAACACATCAAAGTCCCGATTTTGTAATCCTTGAATAATTTCTATCCGTTCAATAGACTGAATTTCTGAATGCAAATATCGAACGTTCACCCCTCGGTCTTGTAAATATTCCGTTAAATCTTCCGCCATCCGTTTCGTTAAGGTTGTAATTAAAACCCGTTCATCTCGTTCAACTCGCTCTTGAATTTCTCCATATAAATCATCCACCTGTCCTTCCGTTGGACGCACGAACACTTCAGGATCAATAACTCCCGTCGGACGGAGAATTTGTTCAACGACTTGACCTTGAGATTGTTCAATTTCCCAATCTCCGGGTGTGGCTGATACAAAAATACATTGATTGACTTTTTGCCAAAATTCTTCGGCTTTCAACGGTCGATTATCCGCCGCACTGGGTAAACGAAACCCATGATCAATTAAAACTTTTTTTCGAGCTTGGTCACCATTATACATTCCCCGAATTTGAGGAACAGTAACATGAGATTCATCGACGACTAATAACCAATCATTGGGAAAATAATCAATTAAACATTCTGGAGGTTCTCCCGCTTGTCGTCCAGCTAAATGGCGAGAATAGTTTTCCACCCCATTACAATATCCCACCTCCCGCAACATTTCCAAATCATAACGAGTCCGTTGAGATAACCGTTGTGCTTCTAATAATTTACCTTGGGTTTCTAATTCAAGAACTCGTTGTTTGAGTTCCTGTTCAATATCATAACAAGCCATTTCTAAGCGATCTTCTGGGGTCACAAAATGTCGCGCGGGATAAATACTTAATCCGTCTAAACTTTGCAAAACTTCTCCTGTTACCGGATCTATATAACGAATAGCTTCTATTTCATCGCCAAAAAACTCAACTCGAATAATTCGATCTTCATAAGCGGGGCCAATTTCTAATACATCTCCTTTGAGACGAAATCTCCCCCGTGTTAATTCCACATCATTGCGAGTATATTGAACAGCAACTAATTCCCGTAATAATTCCCGTTGATCAATTTCTTCTCCTACTTGTAGGGGAATAGCGGCTTTTAAATATTCTGCTGGCATTCCTAACCCGTAAATACAACTAATAGAAGCCACAACAATTACATCTCGCCGCTCAAATAAAGTTCGAGTGGCGGAATGGCGGAGCATATCAATTTCATCATTAATAGAAGCGGTCTTTTCAATATAAGTATCGGTTACGGGAAGATAAGCTTCTGGCTGATAGTAATCGTAATAACTGATAAAATATTCAACGGCATTTTCAGGAAAAAATGAACGGAATTCGTTACATAATTGGGCGGCTAAGGTTTTGTTATGGGCTAAAACCAAAGTCGGACGACCAATTTTTTCAATCACCGAGGCGATAGTAAAGGTTTTTCCGGTTCCTGTTGCCCCCAATAGGGTGCTAAAGGGTTGTCCTTCCTTAATATTATGGGTGAGTTTAGCGATCGCTTGGGGTTGATCGCCCAGGGGTTGAAAGGGAGCTTGAAGTTGAAAGGGGATCATAAAGGGGAGTAGGGGGAGTAGGGGCGAGGTCTTCTCGCCCATCAACAGCCGACAGTCAGTAGAGACGCGCCTTGGCGAAGCCGGTTCATGCCGTAAGGCTATTGCCGTAAGGCTTTTGGCACGTCTGTACACAGCCAACGGTCAACAGTTTTACTTATTATGGCAAAAAGAGATTTGTCTCAACGCGCTATTTACTAAAGATCCAGTTTATTTTATAATTTATTTAGCTTTAATCCAAAATTAACACCTAACCCGTCCTTAATTATCTCCTTAATTGAGTGAAAGGCTAGGAAAATTTCAATGATGAAATTAATAGCAGGGTTAAGTATAAATTCTAAATTCACCCTATGACAGTTAGCTCATCTACGCCCAAAAGGGGGAATGCTGGGAAGCGAACCAGTGGAACAGCAAACTCAAATCAAGATAATAAAACTCAAGCTGATCAGGTTAAAGTAGACCTTGTTAACAACGAACCAACTACAGATATGAGCCCAGAAAATCAATTAGAGATCGTGGACAAACCTGCAAAAAAAGGCTCTCAAGCCAATACAGCACCGACTCAAATTCAAGTCGCTTCAACGATGACGTTTATGAACCGTCCCATTGAACATAGCCATCTTGAAATTGCGGGGATGTTATCAGCAAATCGTCCAATTTTTAAATCTAATACTCCTAATGATGTGGCGTTCATTCATTTAGAAGATGCGGTGGGAGCCCTAGCAAATCGTCCCATTGAAGCCAGTCATTTGCAAATTACCTCTATGGTGATGAACCGTCCTATTGCGACTAATGACATTGATGATCCTGTTACTTTAATGGGATTTTTGGATTAAATCTCAAACTGAATTGTTGTTGTGAACAAAATCGGGTTTCTGAACTAAAAAACCAGAAATTCGATTTATTTTATTCGGATAAATTTTGATTATTTGAAAATTCTTGTTGATTAAAATCAACACCTTCATAAAGTTCATTAAAATTAAAATGAATATCAAAAGAAGCTAATTTAAACTGTGAGGTTTCTCCTTCATATTCAGTTAAAATCCACTGACTTTTATCATTTTTAACATATTGCATGACTTTATAGTCTTGTTGAGCAATTAAAATATATTCTTGTAATTCTGGAATAGAACGATAATAAGTAAATTTATCACCTTGATCATAATTTTGTGTTGATTTAGATAAAACTTCAGTAATCAACATCGGGTTCATCACAGTTGTTGTTCCTGTTCCACTATAAACGGGAGGACGTTGAATGACCATGATATCAGGATAAGTATATTGACGATAACGGGGTATCCACAACCGCACATCCCCAATATAAACATCATAATTTTGTCCTCGGAGTGCAAATTTTAAGTAAGCTGCAACGTTCAGAGCAATTTTATTATGATTGGTTGTTCCTCCGGTCATGGGGACAATTTCTCCATCTCGATATTCGTGTTTGTAGTCGGCTTGTTCTTCCCATTCTAAATATTCTTCGGGTGTGTAATAGCGGGTTTGTAACTGAGAACTCATAATCCCCCTTTTTATGATCACGTCTTACCTATTTATAGGTTATCAAAAATTTATTAGATGATCCTGTATGATAGTAGGAGAGATTTTTATTGTCCGATAAAATGTTTGATTTTTTGACCAACCCTTCTGTTATTTTAACTTTGGCGATTCTTCATGGTATTATTGGTGCGATCGCCGCTTTTGTCGCTCAACAAAAAGGACGGAGTTATCCTCGATGGTTAATCATTGGATTAATTGGAGGAACACCTGCCTTAATTGTAGCCTTATTCTTAAAACCCATTTCAGTAAGTTAGTAATTAGGGAACAGGGAAGAGGGAATTACGAATTACGAATTACGAATTACGAATTACGAATTACGAATTGGGAATAGTTTTATTAAAAACTAACAAAGCTAACAGTCAACGGTCAACGGTCAACGGTTAACGGTTAACAATGGATTATAATACTTTATTTAAAACCATTGAAAATTTAGTGCTACAACATTCTCCCAGTGGCGCAGAATGTGAAATCAATCAATGGTTATTAGAAGGGTTTTCTCAACGGGGTGTGGAAGCTTGGCGAGATCAAGCTGATAATATTATTGCTAAAATTCCGGGTCAAAATCCCAACCGTGCCATTGCAATTACGGGACATAAAGACGAAATTGGCATCATTGTTAAAAGTATTGAAGATAACGGAAGAGTTTTAATTCGGAAATTAGGGGGTTCTTTTCCTTGGGTGTATGGAGAAGGGGTAGTTGATTTATTAGGAGATCACCAAACCATTAGCGGAATTCTAAGTTTTGGTTCTCGTCATATTTCCCATGAATCTCCGCAAAAACTCCACCAAGAAGAGAAAGCTTTAAAATGGGAAGATGCTTGGATCGAAACGAAATGCAACGCGCAGGAATTAGAAACTGCTGGAATTAGACCGGGAACACGGGGAGTTGTGGGAAAACACCGGAAAAAACCGATCCGTCTAAAAGATTATATTGCCAGTTATACCCTTGATAATAAAGCCTCCGTTGCGATTTTATTAATATTAGCAGAAACCGTTAAAAACCCACCGATTGATGTGTATCTTGTGGCTTCTGCGAAGGAAGAAGTTGGGGCTATTGGGGCGTTATATTTTACCCAAAGGCAAACTTTAGAGGCGTTAATTGCCCTGGAAATTTGCCCCCTCGCCCCGGAATATCCCATCACAGGAGATGAAAAACCCGTGTTGCTGTCTCAGGATAGCTATGGAATTTATGATGAGGGGTTAAATGGGGAACTGCGACAGGCAGCAACCACCGCAGGAGTGCCGTTACAACTGGCGATCTTAAATGGGTTTGGTAGTGATGCCTCCGTTGCTATGAAATTTGGCCATGTAGCCCGGGCGGCTTGTCTGAGTTTCCCGACTCAGAATACTCACGGTTATGAAATTGCTCACTTAGGAGCGATCGCGAACTGTGTTAAAATTCTACAAGCCTTTTGCAGCAAAGATTTCAGCCCAGTTTAAAAAAATCTAAAAAAAAAATTTCTAAAAGGGTTGACACCGATTCGGATATAGGCTAGATTAATAAAGGTGAAAGGCACAAAGTCAAGCGCGAAGTCAAGCAATGACTCAATGCCCAATGTCATAAGCCCCCATCGTCTAGAGGCCTAGGACACCTCCCTTTCACGGAGGCGACACGAGTTCGAATCTCGTTGGGGGTACTACTAATCAGAAAAGGCTTAAGGTTTAAGATAAATCTCAAGCCTTTTTTTGACATTAAATGCAGGACAACAGAATGTGTTGCTTAAACAGAAGAGAAGGGATGGGGGAGGAGGATTGCCGTCACATCTGCAATAATATCATACCGAAAATTATTGACTAAACGGGTCAGGATCTCGCTTAACTCATGATGATGAATAGCAATTTGTTCAATGGCTTCAAAAATTAAGCGATCATCCAATTGAACCGCACCTTGATTCAGTTGTGCAATAATATCTAAAGAAATATTGTTCAAGTCAGAGGCGTTGAGAGTGAGTTCAGAGGGAGATTCAGACCGAAGAATGTGCTCCTGATTTTCATTATATTGATATTGAATTTTTAAATAGTAAGCAATTTTTTCTAAAAGTATAGCTGCTTGTACAGGTTTGTGCAGACAATCTTGACAGCCAACGGCTAAAATTTTAGATTTTTCTTCTTCAAAAACACTGGCTGTAACCGCAATAATAATCGGAGGTTGTTGAGAAGATTGAGATTGAATCGATTGAGTTGCTATATATCCATTAATAACAGGCATATTCATATCCATTAAGATTAATTGAGGAAACCAATTTAAGGCAATATTGATCGCTTCTTCTCCATTTTTTGCTTCCTGAACTTCAAAGCCAATGGGTTCTAATATTTTCCGTAGAACTTGGCGATTTTCCCAACGATCATCAGCAATTAATATTCGGTAGGGTTGGGTTAAATTGACAATTCCAATAACAGGTTTATTCAAAATATTAGGTTGATAAATATCTAGTTGTTCAGTTAATTTAGCTTGAATATTAAAATAAAATATTGTCCCTTTCCCGACGGTACTTTTAACATTAATTTCTCCTCCCATCAGTTGAATAAATTGTCGGCTAATGGATAATCCTAAACCTGTTCCTTCTAAAGCTTTCTGTCCGGCTTCAGTTTGAATAAAGGCTTCAAAAATACGCTCTAGGTGAGTGGCTTCAATCCCAACACCCGTATCTTCAATTTCAAAATTCAAGGTGATTTCTGGTGAGGATTTAGACTGAGAATCAAGTCCTTTTTTGACTCTTAAAATAACAGAACCATACTCGGTAAATTTAATTGCATTTCCTAATAAATTTATTAAAATTTGACGTAATTTTTTCTCGTCAGTTTCTATATACTGAGGAACATCTTTATCTAAATTTATAATTAAATCTAATCCTTTAGATTCTGCTTTTAGTTTTAACATTTGTTGAATTAAATTTAATAAATGATAGAGATTAAAACTACTGTAACTTAGGGAAATATGACCCGATTCAATTTTAGCCATATCGAGAACATCATTAATTAATGATAATAAATGTTCTCCACTGCGACTAATAATTTCAATATATTCTTTTTGCTCAATATCGAGAGAATGGTGATGATTTAATATTCCCGTAAATCCTAAAATAGCATTCAAAGGAGTTCTTAATTCATGGCTCATTCGCGCTAAAAATTCACTTTTGGCATGGTTGGCTACCTCTGCTATATCCTTCGCGTGTTTCAGTTCTATTGTCCGTTCTTCAACCCTTTGTTCTAAAGATTGGTTGGTTTCTTCTAATCGGATTAAATAATCTCTTAATTCTTGTGCCATTTGATTAAAAGTTTTGGCTAAAACTCCTAATTCATCAGAACGGCTCAGGTCAATTTTTTGATAAAAATCTCCTTGAGAAAAAGCGATCGCAACTTCTTTTAAACTCATTAAAGGAACTAAAATCCAACGGGAAGTTACTAAACCCATCAAAGTTGCTATGAGTAAACCAGCGATACTTAATAAAATTGTATTTCGTGTATTTTGATGAATTTGCTGCATGAAATCTGATTCAGGAACTACAACAACAATTAACCAATCTAAACCCAATTGATCTTGCCAAGGATTGACCTGAACAAAAAATTTTTCCCCTTTTTGATTAAAACTAAAATTTTGGGGTTGTTTAATTTGAGTTAACTCAGTAAAATATTTCAGGAGATGCTGACTGGTTAAACAAATTAAAGGATCTTGAATTTCCGTGCCTTTAATTCGTTGTGCTTCTCCTTTCACTAAACGATAAGATTTAGCGGTGCTGGAACTTGCTACTAATAATCCATTGCGTTCTAAAATAAATGTTTTTCCTGATGGACTAATTTTTAGTTTTTGTAAGAAATTACTAATTTGAGATAATTGCTGATCAACACTTAATACGCCGATTAACTGTTTATTTTGACTATAAATGGGTTGACTATAAGCAATAGAAATATATTGAGGATAGCCTTCCCAGTTGTAAATATCACTCCAAACTGCATGACCGATTTTTACTGGATCAGCATACCAAGATTCTGCTTTAAAATTATAGGTATCTGCAATATCATAGGCAGGTTTAATCCGATTTCCTTGAGAATCAGTTTTATAGGATAAACTCTTTCCTTGAGTAGATTTCCGAGAAGCTTCACTAATTTCAAAATAACCTTCTGGGTATCGACCCGCACCAATAAATTCCCCAGTGGAACTACCAAAACTAATATAACCTACATTCGGAAAAATTCTCAATTGTTGCCAAAAGTATTGTCCAGTGGTTTGAAAATTACCCAGGTCAAGTAAACCAAGTTGAATGGCTTGATGATTGAGTTGGTTAATAGAAACGGGAACCGATAAATAAGTATTTAGATGTTGTTTTAAGCGATCGCTAATTTCGTGTTGTAATTGATTGGCTAAATCATTGACGGCTTTTTGTCCATTCCGAAAAGACAACCAACTTACTAACCCCACAGAACTAAAAATCAACACCGAAAAAGGAACGACCAAAACATAACGTAATGGAATTTTACAACAAACTTTGACTAAGTAACGGCTTAAAAAAGAAGGCATTTTCAGGAGGGATGCTAAATTATTCACAAAATTAATTATTAATGTGAAGATTCAGACGCAGATTCAGGAGATGTATAGACAATATAACGATTTCTACCTTGTGCTTTGGCTTGATACAGGGCTTGATCCGCCGCTTCAATTAGAACTTGAGGAGAGCTAAAAACCGAAGGCCTGAAACTGGCAATTCCCATACTAAGAGTTAAGTGTGAACTTAGAGGTGATATGTTATGAGGAATCTGCAAGGAATTAAGGGTATTAGCGATAATTTCAGCGACTTGAATAGCCCCTTCGATGTAGGTTTGAGGAAGAATAACTGCAAATTCTTCTCCCCCATAACGAGCGACTAAATCCCCCGGACGGCGAACAGATTGATCAATGGCTTGGGCAACTTGAATTAAACATTCATCTCCGGCTAAATGACCGTATTGATCATTATAACACTTGAAGTAATCTACATCACAAAAAATTAATGATAAAGGTTGTTTTTCTCGCATACCTCGCTTCCATTCTTGCTCTAAATATTCATCAAATCGACGTCGATTTGCCACCTGAGTTAGTCCATCCATCATGACTAAACCTTCTAAACGTTGATTAGCAATATGTAATTGTTGATAGAGTTGAGATTGTTGGATGGCAACTTGCAATTGTTCAACTAACGTACAAGCTAATTCAACTTCGGTATCTTGCCAAATCCAAGTTTGATTATGGCGATAGACACTTAAACTTCCCCAAATTGAGGAACCGACCCATAACGGAACAATCAATAAAGCACCCGGATTCATCTCGGTTAAATTCTGATTAATCGGTTGATCAACATCCTGTTGAAAGTTAGAAATCCGAATTACTTTTTGTTGCTTGATTTGGGCAGAAATTAAATTATCATCATCAGGAATAATGATTCCGATGGTATCAGGAATTTCTGCGCCTTGAGTGGTACTCGCAACAATAATCCAGTGGTTTTTATCCGGGATATATTGAGCAATTGACACTCGATCAACATTTAAGAGTTGACCTATTTCTAAGGTTGCTGTTGAGAAAATTGTTTCTAAGTCTAAGGGCTGACTAATTGCTTGAATCACTCGTCTTAATCCTTTTTCCCGTTGCGCTTGTTCTTGGGTTTGTTCATACAATTGACTTTGATGAATCGCAATAGAAACTTGAGCCGAAATTTGTTCAAGTAAATCTAATTCCCAATAAGCCCATTGTCGAGGACAAGTACAATGGTGAGCCATTAAAAATCCCCACAATAGTTCACCTTTAGTAATCGGAACCCCTAAACACGCGCGGACTTGACACTGTTCAAACCACTGTAACTGATCGGATTTAAGAGGGGCGGTATAAATATCAGAAATATTATGAAGGCATCCTTGACTAAAGGGGATAATACATTGGTCTTGAGTTAAATAGCTGCTGGGAATTTGTTGACCCCATAAAGACATCCACTCTACCCCTACAGATTGTACTATTACGAGGGCATTTCCATTCGGTTCAAACCGATAAATTAAAACCCGATCTGTTTGTAATAACTTGCGAATTTCTGTAACGGTTGTAGTTAAGATTTCTTCTAAGTTTAAGGATTGGCGAATCCGTTGAGTAATTTCCGTAACAACTCGTTCTCGTTTCAGGAGTTGACGCAGGGTTTCTTCGATTTGTTTGCGTTCTGTAATATCTAATAACGTTCCAAATAGGCGAATGACTTGACCTTGTTCATTCCTCATCACTTTGCCTTTAATTAAAAGATAACGCAGAGAATCATCAGGGCGAAAAATACGGATTTCCTGTTGAAATTGTTGACCTTCGTTAAGTGCTTTTTCCAGGCGATGACGGATGAGTTCTCGATCATCAGGATGGGTAAAAACTTGTAATAATTCCTCATAGCTGGGAACAGGATGATCGCAACTTAACCCATAAATACAAAAGCTTTCCTCTGACCACTGAACTATTTGGGTAAGCGGATCATAAGACCAACTCCCTAAATGAGCCAATTTTTGGGCTTCTGCTAAAGCTAAGTTGGTTTCTTGTAGAGTTTCTTCGACTTGTTTACCATCGCTAATATCTCGAATCACTGCGACAACGGAGGAAGGAGACAGGGGAGAAATATTAGCCGAAAACCAACTATTTTTTCCGCCAATTTCTAAACAATATTCCAGGGTTGCTGTGGTTTGGGTGGCGATCGCTTTTTGTACAGTTTCTAACATTTGAGTTGCGAGGGGTTCAGGAAAAATTTCTTGGGGTATTTTACCTAAAATTTGCTCAACGGGTAGATACAGAATATGGGGATTATTCGTAATCACATTCAGATACCGTCCTTCCTCATCTAAAATTAAGACTAAATCCGACATCGCCCCAAAAACAGCCCGCAGTTCTGCTTCCGATTGACTTAAGGCGGCTTCAACTTGTTGTCGCTGAAGTTCAACTTGTTTGTGTTTGGTAATATCTCGACCAATCGCTTGAAATTCTCGGTTCTGTCCCGTCCCATCGGGAATCACTTGCACCGTCCATTCTAACCACCGTTGTTGATTGGATTCCTCTGTCAGACAAGACTGATAGCTTAGGGTTTCTTGAGTTTCTAACAAATGGGTCATTTGCTCTAGCCCCAGGTTTTGTTCGTGATCAGGAAATAGGGAAAAAATGCTTTTTCCGAGTAATTCTGAAGCCGACTGACCCAAATATTGACAACCGGCTTGGTTAATAAACGTTAAGCTTCCTTTAACGGTGTAACAACAGACAAATTCAGGAAAACTATCGAGTAAGCGATGATAACGAGCTTCTTGCTGAACCAAGGTTTGTACAAGCTGCATTTCTTGTTTAAGTTGTACTGTTTGAACTTCTAAGGTATGTTGTAAAATATCAATTGTTTCTAGTAATTCTGACGGATCAATCACCTGTAAAATATGGGTTTGAGTCACAATTCCGATTAAATTTTCTTCAGCCGTTGTCACCACTAATCGCCGAATTTGATGACGCTGCATTTGTTGATGGGCTAACCATAAAGAATCCTGGGCTGCAATAGCAATTACGGGTGAAGTCATCACCGTTTCTGCAAGGGTTAATTCAAACTTAAGATTCAGTTGTTGGAATCGCACCATATCTCGCTCTGTGATCATTCCAATCGGTTGAATCAGTCCTTGATTTTGTAATTGGGTAATCACAATACAACTCACTTGATAGGTGATCATCAAGTTGGCTAACTGTTTGATAGACGTGCTGGGAGGGGCATGAATCACCCGAATTTGCATGACATCCTCCACCCGTCTTAATTTTAGTAAATCGTAAGGAATCAGACGATCACGAATCTGTTTGGGGGTAATGATTCTGATGACTTCACCCTGAAGATTAACAATGGGTAAATGGCGAATCTTATGGTAATTAAATTGTTGAATTACTTGTAAGGAATCCGCCGCTTCTGATTCCAATAAGGTAATGACATTGGCTGTCATCACTTGAGTAATGGGGACTTGAGCAAAATGAATTTCCGATGCAATTGCCCGCACAATATCTCGTTCAGTTACAATCCCGATCAGTCGTTGTTCATCAATGACTAAAATACAGTCATGATCCCTCTGGTTCATGAGGTTAATCGCATCCATACTGGGGGTATCTGATGTTACAATCAGTAAATTAGATTGCATTGCTGATTACTATATTTTTGTGATTGAAATCAGAATTTTCTATGACACGTTCCCTGACTGCTATCTGCCAGATTGCCACAAAAGATACTGCTTAAAATTCTATTGTGGCTTAAATTCATCGAATTGGGATAAAACTCAATTGAACTTTATTCTTCTACTTCTTGGCGAGTCCAGTAGAATCTCGGTCAAGGAGCTTGTGACAAAAACAATCCGTCACGTTTTATTAATAGGGGTTGACATATTCTCAAAAATTGATAATATTGTATTTTATAATGTGCGATCAGTCGGATTTATAAAAATTTAATAAAACTTTAATTTCCGACCTTAACCCTTTACCGAAAAAGCAAAGATTGATTAATAGCTCCTATAAGCTAGTCGAAATTTTACCTTGAAGGTATTCCTGATTTTTTTAAACGTAGAACATGAAACTACCCGTTTCCAGCCGATTTCAATTAACAGAAGACCTGAATATTTGTCGCATTTTAAATGGGATGTGGCAAGTGTCTGGATCTCATGGACGGATTGATGCCAAAACAGCCATTGAGAGTATGTTTAAATACTGGGATGCTGGATATACGACTTGGGATCTCGCCGATCATTATGGCCCTGCGGAGGATTTTATTGGGGAGTTTAGACGACAACTAATTGCGACTCGTGGACAAGCCGCATTATCCCAACTTCAAGGCTTTACAAAATGGGTTCCTCGTCCGGGAAAAATGACGAAAAATATTGTAGAAAAAAATATTGATATTTCTCGTCAACGGATGGGGGTAGACTGTCTCGATTTACTACAATTTCATTGGTGGGATTATCGAGATCAAAATTATTTAGACGCTTTACATTATCTGACAGAGTTACAAACTGAAGGCAAAATTAAGCATTTAGCCTTAACCAATTTCGATACAGAACATTTAAAAATTATTGTTGAACATAACATTAACATTGTATCCAATCAAGTACAGTTTTCCCTAATTGATCGTCGTCCTTTAGCTAAAATGACCGAGTTTTGTCAAACTCACAATATCAAATTACTGCCTTATGGTGTTGTTTGTGGAGGATTTTTATCCGAAAAATATCTGGATCAACCTGAACCCAATAAATTGCGATTAGAAACCGTTAGCTTGAAAAAATATAAAAATATGATTGATGCTTGGGGAGGATGGAGTTTATTCCAAACCTTATTAACAACCCTGAATGCGATCGCCCAAAAACATCACGTCACTATTCCTAATATAGCTGTTCGTTATATCCTCGAACAACCCACCGTCGCCGGAGCAATGGTAGGGACAAGATTAGGTATTTCTCAACATATTGAAGACAATGCTAAAGTCTTTGAATTTAGTCTTGATGCTGAGGATGATCAAACCCTGAATTCTATTTTTTCCCAATCCCGTGATTTAATGCAAATCATTGGTGATTGTGGAGATGAATATCGATAATTTGTTGAGGGTTATCAACTCCTAACGATTTTTTAACGCCTGAACCGCGCGAACCAATCGTTTTAGATAAGGTTTAATTAAAGTTTGTTGTTCGGTTTGTAAGGTATTAACTTGCTGAGAAAGCTGATCAATTTGGGTGTGAATTGTCGCTGAATCTGCAACAGATTGACTCACCCAGGCTTCTAAAGCCGTTGTTAAGGATTGATGTTCCTGTCCTTCCAAATGAGGGGTAAAAGTCTGTGTTGAGGTCTTCAATTGATCAATAGCTTCTTGCATTAACTGAAACCGCACATTCATCACTTCCCAATCCTCTTGTCGCAACGCATTTTTTTCTAACCGTTGAGTTACCCGTTGTAACTCCGTGAGCACATCCGTAATCGGATCAAGTTCATTCGATTCTGGGGGTAAGGTTTGCAGTTGCTCATGCAACGATTCCACGACCCCGTGAACATCCGTAATTGCTGCATCCAGATTTTGACGCATATTCTGTTCAAACCGTTGACGATTAACAAGATTGAACAACAACGCCGCACTGAGGGGAGTCAGCGCATACAGAACAGGCTGATACCATGCCGCAATCAGCGTTCCCAGTGCGGTTCCCCCAACAGAAACATACTCAGCTAACTTCCACCCATCCACAGGGTTTCGTGACGGTTTTAATGATTCTGGGCTATCTTCCATAGTTGATTTAATAATTCCCCCTTATTTTAGCAATAGGGGGAGAGTGGTTAACTAATACCTCTAAAATCAATCAATTTAATCACCCTGAATTCTTCACATCCAGTTTTAACCCTTGGGTTTGAGCGGGGGAACTTAACCATGCCTTTTCTGCTTGTGTAGCAACATAATCAGCAACGGTTTTAATTTCTTCAGCCGTTAACCGATTTTTAAAGGCAGGCATCGCATTTTTACCATTTGTTACTTGATTAATTATTGCAACTTGAGCATCTTCTTCATATCCTTTTAAGTATTTAACCAAAGCTTCTTTTTTCAAAGTTTTATTAGCAACAACCACATTATTTCCATTAATATGGCAGGCGGCACAGAAATTAGAAAAAATTTTAGATCCATTTAACGCCTCTTCTGCTAATACAGGTTGAGGTAGGATTAACGTTAACAATACAAAACTTAGAATAAAAACTGATAATAATTTTTTCAATTGAATCTCCTTGAATCAGAAATAGGCAACTGGTAACACAAAGATTTTACATCTAAAATAAAAACACGGTATGTCCCTCCACAGAGAAACCGACGAGCTTCTAATTTGTTGAACCATACCATAAAGTTAATCTGGGGGGAAAGCTTTCGCCAGAAAATAATACCTAGTTGTAATCACCTCACTCCCTAAGCAAAAACTGCTAGGTGTTAACGGAAATGATAACAGCTTGTGAGTAATAATACTGAATTTAACAGGATATCCTCGATTTGTGATCCAGCTTACTGATTGATGATGAGAATGATCACACCTACAGTACCACAGAAATCACTGGATATATTCGCTCAATCACAGATATTAAAAAGGTTTAATGGATTGCCTTTTGGTCTGTTTATGTCTGAACCCATATCTTTTTCTACTTTAAGTTTCAAGCAAATGGTCGAGCAAATTTTAAGAACTCAATCCATGAGTCGTCAAGAACGATATGCACTGAGGTATTGGTTATTACGCAAACTCGATGAACACGAACAACAGTTAGTTTATACCCTGCAAAGAGGATTATATACAGGGGAAATTAAAATCACAGATTAAACAAGTTAAAACCCAGATAAGTTAGGGAATAAAACTCTATTATTCCTTCTCTTTTATTGAGTTCATTTAACCCTTAATATAGGGAATCGGATCAGTTAACCCTAGTTCTGCAAAGGCGGCTAATCGCAAACGGCAGGAATCACAAGTTCCACAGGCTTTTGTCTGTCCTGCATAACAAGACCAAGTAAATTCCCAAGGAACACCCAAACGATTACCAAGTTCGATAATCTCTGTTTTTTTTAAATGAATCAGGGGAGATTCAATCGTAATTGGATTGCCTTCTCGACCTTGTTTTGTTCCTAAGCGAAAGACTTCTTCCATTGATTGAATATAATCGGGTCTGCAATCAGGATAACCTGAATAATCTAAGGCATTCACTCCAATATAAACCCGACTAGCAACAATCGCTTCTGCGTAAGCTAAAGCGAAGCTTAAAAATATAGTATTTCGTGCCGGAACATAAGTAACGGGTATACTTTCAGCCATTTTTTCAATCGATCTATCCTGGGGTAAATCGAGGTGATCATCTGTTAATGCAGATCCTCCCCATAAGGTGAGATCAAAGGTAACAACTTGATGTTCGATGACTCCTGCACATTCAGCAATTTTTCGGGCTGATTCGAGTTCTTTTCGATGTCGTTGCTGATAATCGAAAGAAATCCCATAGCATTCACATCCATCTGCTTTAGCTTGGTATAAAACCGTAGAAGAATCTAAACCACCCGATAACAAAATAACTGCTTTCACCAGAGTCTTTTCCCTTCTTAATTGTGTTGATTCTATTTAAGTTAATTTTAACAAAAAATAAAGCGATCGCATCCCTCTACAAGTTACAATTTTTACAAAGCTCCAAAATGGACAAGCTGGCTTTAAAATCAATATTTAAACATTTCTATAATTTTGTAAACTTTTATTATACAAAATACTTCACATTCTATCCCTGAAATTTTCGCTACACTAAATTTAAAGACAGCAATTATATCTCTATACATTAGGTAGTTATCTCTATGCCGACAGTCTCTAAACTAGAAGATCATCCCACACGCTGGCTAACACTGGTATTAGCAACCTTAGCATTATGGATGGCAGGGAGCTTAATTCTTGACTTTGTAATTATGCCGACAATGTATGTTTCAGGCATGATGGAAGAGACAGGATTTACTTCCGCAGGAACACTGATTTTTTCAGTGTTTAATCGTTTTGAGTTAGTTTGTGCCGCCGTTGGTTTAACCAGCTTAATTGCATTAGCAACAACCCTTCCTGAAAAATTTAGTAATCGCCTACGGACAATCACCGGATTATCTTTTTTCCTATTAGCGATTGCGATGATTTACACCTACATTCTTACGCCTCAAATGAGTGCGTTAGGAATTAACCTCAACCTCTTTAATGGGTTAACTGCTATTCCTGATGGCATGAACCAACTCCACTGGAGTTATTTTACCCTAGAACTGATTAAATTATCCCTTTTAGGCACAATTTTAGGCTGGTGTTATCGCAATCACAGTAAACTCGATATCACGTTCTAAATTTCTGAATAAAATTAAGTTAGGTTGGGTTAAGGAAACGAAACCCAACTTTTTTTTGATAGATTAACGACCAAATTAACTGGTTAGGAATGTGGTAACTTCCCCTTAAGTTTCTGGGTCATCTGGAATCGGCTTAATAAATTGGCGGTTAGCACGGACAAAACAGCTACCTCTATTGAGATTACGGGCAATTTCTACCGGAATCCAAGGTTTATTTTGTTTATCTCGTAATACAATATTAGTCCCAAATTGTGTTGTTACCGCTTGTAACTTTGTGCCTGTTTTAAAAGTTGTCATCACTGACCAATTGGTAATAGTATGGTAGTTATCTTTATAAAGTATATCAGGTGCGTCTATAGAATCCATAGAAATGCCTTGATATTGTTGAAGCATCCGACAGTTTAATCCGTGTGGGTCTTTGTCAGTAACTATCCAATTAATTTGGCGAATCCCCCTTCGTTCTGTAGCAGGGAGTATATAATCTCCATTGGTATTAGTCTGAGGAATAGCCCAACTAGGCGTACAGATCAAAACTAAACTGATGACAGAAATTAATATAATTTTGAGTAATTTCATAGCTTTACCTAAAAATTATTTCGTAGAACCGCTATAATTATAGCAATCGAATGCTATAAATCTAACTGAGTCTAGGATATCCCATGACAACCCAACTCCCGATCACAGAATCTCAACAAACTTCTAGTTTATATGAAGAAGATTATTATCTTTGGTTAATGAATACAATTCATCAATTACAACATGGAAAATTAGCCAAAGTTGATCTCGTTAATTTAATTGAAGAATTAGAAGCTATGGTCAGAAGTGAAAAAAAGGCTATCACAAGTAATCTCAGAATTTTATTAATGCACCTATTAAAATATAAGTATCAATCTGAGAAACGAACAAATAGTTGGCTATTTACTATTCGAGAACATCGAAAAAGATTACGAGACGATTTTAAAAATAGTCCGAGTTTAAAGCGATATTTTCTTGATGTTTTTGAAGAATGTTATCAAGATGCTAGAGAATTAGCTGCTGATGAAACGGGATTATCAATCAATACTTTTCCTGTAGAATCTCCCTTTTCCCAAGAAGATACTTTAAACCCAGATTATTTACCCGAGTGATAGTAATTCACGGTTTTCTTGATTGGCTAATTTTAAACGTTCTTTAATTGATAATTGTTGTAAATCTTGACTCAAATCATATAAATTAACTCGCTCATAATTACCTTGAAACAAAGGAATTAATGCTTCAACTAAGGCTACAATACCATCAGGAGGAACTGCATTCCCAATTTGTCTGCGAACTTCTGTCAATGATCCTTCAAAGATAAAATTATCTGGAAACGATTGTAACCGAGCTCGTTCTCGATTAGTTAATGCTCTGGGTTCTTGATAATGATATCCCCAAGTTCCACCGCCACCTCCTGCGATAATGGTTGTTGAAGGTTTGTCAGGGTGTAAACGTCGGTAAACATGACTAATCATTCCTTTAACATAATATTCACTATCTTTCGGAATATCAGTAAAATTTCCTCCGGGTTTAATCCGTTTTAAAATTTCAATGGTTCTTGGTTGGATTTTTTGATGTTCATTATTATAGGGAATTTTTTCTACCCCGGCTAATACTTGTGATGCAGTTCGATAAGGATACTTTCGATTTAAGCCATATTCGGGTTGGGGATGAATAAAATTAAACCCTGTATCTTTTCTAATTCCAACTAATAACACCCGTTCTCGAAATTGAGGAACCCCATAATCAGCAAAATTATAAAGTTTCGGTTTAACTAAATATCCCGGTTCAATATTTTCAAAATCAGAAATAATTCGTTGAATTGCTTTATAATTATTCGCACTTAATAATCCCTTGACATTTTCAGCAATAAAGGCTTTCGGTCTTTTCGCTTGCACAAATTTAAGAAAATAAGTATATAAATTTCCTCTTTCTCCTTCTAAACCAGGACGTTTCCAAATCATTGAAAAGTCTTGACAGGGGAAACCTCCCGTAATTAAATCAGCATTAGGAAGTTCGGAAATATTAATATTTTCGATTTGATCACAAACAATTACATTAGATATATTCCGTCTAAAAGTTTGGCAAGCATTTTCATTAGAATCAATTGCCCAAACTACTTTAAATCCTGCTTTATGAAAGGGTAAATCCATACCCCCACATCCTGAAAATAATGAAATCATAGAGGGAGATTTTTTCCAGTTAATTTTAGATAAACATTCTGTTAATGGGATCATCAGTTTAAATATGAGTAAGGGATGGTGCGTGCGCTGCGCTTACACACCCTACAATAATAATTATATTATTTACCGAGTGCAATAATAGCATTTTGTCCGCCAAAACCAAAACTAAAACATAACGTATTTCTGACAAAACTAGAACGAACTGAGGTAACAAAATCCAAATCAAATTCAGGGTCTTTTAAGCCAACACAAGGGGGTAAAAGTTGATAATTTAATGCCATTAAACCAAATGCTACTCCTAACGCTCCTGATGCACCTAATGTGTGTCCGGTCGCCCCTTTTGTCGAACTGACGGAAACGCCTTGAGGAAATAAGTGTTGAATTAATTTAACTTCATAGTCATCATTTAATGCGGTTGCAGTTCCATGAGCATGAATATAATCAATTTGATTAGGAGATAAATCACTATTTTTTAAACAAGTTTTAATGGCTGCGATCGCACTTTTTTGGTTAAAGTCCGGTTTATTACTGTAAGCCGCATCATTGGTTAATCCAAATCCTAAAATTTTTCCATAAATTTGAGCTTTTCGCTGTTGTGCTAAATCTTCTGATTCTAAGATCAAAATAGCCGATCCTTCCCCTAACACAAATCCTTCTCGATTTCGATCAAAGGGATAGCAACCTGTTTTTGCTAACGCTCCCATTTGTTCAAATCCGGCTAAGGTTAAAGGAGTAATGGGTGCTTCCACCGCACCTACGATCACACGCTGACATTGTTGGGTTTGAATCAGTTCAAATCCTTGAGCGATCGCCCAAATTCCTGTAGCACAAGCGGCCATTGGTGATAAAATAATTCCTGTAGATCCGATTTTTTTAGCTGCATTTACAGCAATATTAAAATGTAAATAATCCCTAAATTTAATTAAATTAATATTCTCTTCCCTCCTTGCTAACTGTTCTAATTTTCCTTGATATCCCCGACTCGAACCGATCACAACCCCACAGTCGGGTAACAGGGGAGTTAAATCAGCCATGATTAACGCATCCGTGATCGCCTTTTCTAATAATTCTGTAGGATGAGACGGAATATCATGAATTAAAGCGAGGGGTTGGGTTAGAAGCTCAGGAAAAGGTTGATAAGGTAATATTCTTGATTGACTGGATAACAATCCTTTCCAGGTTGTTTCTAAATTCCCTAATGCTGAGATTAAACCAATACCAGTAACAACAACATTCATTATTGATGAGTAATCTGTCTTCAACAACCGAGAGTCAGAATTAACTCTAACTAACTCTACTTTATCTTAAATAACCCCCGAATTAAATTTTTAGGAGATATCGTTTAAATTAATATCGGTTGAAACACTCTCTTGTATTTTTTTAAAAAAAAGTTTATAAATTAGAAGATATTGATTCAATAAAGACAACTATGGTTAAGCAAACTAGACTCCCTACAGCATTTGTTTATGGAGTCGTAGGGATTTGTATCCTACCCTTTTTACTCAATCTCTTAGGTATTAGTTTTGCTTCTCCACAAAATTCATTGAATCTATCAACTTTAACTAATCTCAGTCAGCCGCAATGGGTTGATCAGCTACATCATGCTTTATTAGGGAGCTTTACCCACACAATTTTAGAATGGGTAGCGATTTGTACAGCATTTTTTACGGTTTTATTATCCTTTGTTCACTTTGCGATTAAGCGAGATATCGTAACTCCCATTATTGGGATATCTCTATTTTTTGCAGGGAGCATGGATGCTTTTCATATTTTAGCAGCCGATCGAATGATTGAAGGGGTCGCAGACAGTCAAGCCTTGATTCCTGTCACCTGGGCTATTTGTCGCTTATTTAATGTTGTGATTTTAATTCTAGGGGTAGGTACAATTCTGATTATAAAACCTAAGAATTGGCGGGGTAATTTTACCATTGTTATGATGGCGATCCTCTGCTTTGGGTTGTTAGCTTCTGTAATTATTTATGTTGTTATGAACAGCCCAACTTTACCTCAAACGATCTTCCCTGATGCTTTCATTAAACGCCCTTGGGATTTTATCCCCTTAGTATTATTTATATTTGCAGGAATTTTTATTTTTCCCAAATTTTATCATCAATATCCGAGTCTATTTGCTTATTCTTTAGTGGTGAGTACAATTCCTTCGGTTATGGCACAAATGCACATGACCTTTGGTTCGATACAATTGTTTGATAATGATTTTAATATCGGACATTTCTTGAAAATTATTGCCTATTTAGTGCCATTTTTAGGACTGAGTTTAGATTATATTCAAACCTATCGCCAAGAAGCCATTGTGATTAATACACTCGCCACTTCTTCTGTTCTCCTTTCTAAAAGTACCGAACAACAGGAGCGAATGGTACTTCAACAGTCTATCACAGTGAATCAAACCACAACGACCATGAATCAGTTGGGAAACTCTTCTCAACAATCAGCAACGCAGGCAGAAATTGCCGTTGACACCGCTAAAAAAGTGCTGAATTTAGCAGAAATTGGTAAAGAGGCAGTTAATCATACCTTAAGAGATATGGCAAATCTTAAGACTAAAATTGAGGCAATTTCTGAACAAATTAGGCGCTTGAGTGAACAGGTGGCTTTAATTAGTCAGATTACAACCTCGGTAACAAACTTAGCAAATCAAACAAATTTGTTAGCTTTAAATGCCTCAATTGAAGCGGTACGAAGTGGAACCAATGGTCGAGGTTTTGGGGTCGTCGCTAAAGAAATTCGTCAACTGGCTGATCAAAGTAAAAGATATTCCCAGGATATTAATAATGTCGTAACGGATATTAAAACTGAAATTAATTCAACTGTAAAAGTTACAAATGAGGGAAAAAATTCAGTTTATGAAGGGGTAAAAAATGCTCAATTTACGACGGATACTTTTATAAAAGTAGCGACTGAAATTAACCGTATTGTTTTGAGCAACCAGGAAATTTATCTGACCTATAAACAGCAGGAAATTGCTATTCAAAAAGTCATAGATTCGATGAATTCACTGAATGAGGAAGTCGCTCAAACCGCTACTGGAATGCGGGAAACAAAAGTGGGGATTCAAGACGTTGAGAAGGCATTGTTACTTTTAGCAGAGACTTGAAGACTAAACCTTAATTTACAGGGTGAGTAAAAATACTAATCCCAATCCAGCTTGATTGAGTTTGAGATCCTTACCCACCCTGGGAAACTAAAAGTTTACAATTTTTGACAGTTTATTAATTTTTCAGATTTTCTAACCCTTGGGTCACTTTAGCAGACTGAATGCGATCGCCTTGTTTAATTTGATCAACAACATTCATCCCGTCGGTAACATAACCAAAAACCGCATAACTCCCATCCAGGAACGGTAAATCTGCTAAGGCAAAATAGAACTGAGAAGAAGCGGAATCAGGGAATTGAGAACGAGCCATGGCTACTGCACCCCGACTGTGGGATAAAACAGGAGCTTTTTGGATTCCGGCACTTTCTAAGGTTTTACTATAGATCGGCTGTTCTGCACCTTTGGGCTTAATTTCTAAGGGGATCATCCGTTCTTTGGATGTCTTGGGATCAATAAATCCCCCAGTCCCTAATCTAGCACTGGGAAACTTAGGATCTTTACTTTGAGGATCGCCCCCTTGCACCACAAAGGGTTGAGGATCACGGACAACCCGATGAAAAGCTAGACCATCATAAACCCCTTTATTAACGAGATCGACAAAGTTCCCGGCGGTAATGGGGGCATTAGTGCCATCAATTTCAATAGTAATTGGCGATTTATTGACCGTCATTACTACCGTTGCTTTTCCGTTTAATTGGGGTGAATTTGCCATAGGTTGGGTTGAAGTTGGAGAACTAGGAGTAAGGGTCTGCTCGACAGATGGATTGTTCTGAGCTTGAGTTTCTGCTGAAGTTGTCGTAGAACTACAGCCCGCCACGATTAACACACATAAGAGCAGGAGCGGTAAAAACCAGTGCTGTGTGTTGAATTGTTTCATTTTAGGTCTTAATTTTTGGGTGCAGTCGGATATTTTACAGTCCTTCTAAGGGAACTTGTAAAAACTTCGCTAATTCAGCCCCTTGATTTTCTAAGTCTGACAGAGGCAGGGATTGGCCCACACGGGTTAAGGGAATTTCTCGACGGTCTTTGAGTTTGAGATACAACGCTCGACGGGGGTTGAGTCCATCTTTGATATCTACCCGAATTGATTGAACCTCATTAACGTTGCAATTGAATTCAACTTTACGGTTTTTCCCCGGAAAGCCCCACCGGAAAATATTAACCTTTTCCGTTTCCCGATTAAATTCATTGTATCCACCGCCTAAATCCCACAGAATCACCAGCCATAGATACAAAGCCAGTAACAAGGCTGCTGTTCCATATAACCCCATGACAATTCCTTGGGGGATAAAGATCAGTTGGGTCGGATCGGCGAAGGGTAAAAGATTAATTTTCAAATAGCTGGATATACCCGATAAGAGAAAACCAGTCCCACCGATGGTGATTACACTGGCCCACCAGTAGTTGCTGAAGCGACGGGAACCCGTAACTTTCTGATCAAGGATTTGATTCGTTGTGGTCTTTGTTTGGGTACTCATGAAACGTAAGAGTGTAAATCTTCACAGTCAACACCTTTGCAAAAATTGTTAACTGTAATATATAGTTATGTTAACTTGCTTAATAGTCTACCGCTAAATGTCCCCCGGTTAACCGAGGACACCATCTGTAGACTCAAAGCATCCGATCGATCGCTGAACAGTTGGTCTCGCAAGGGAAAAAAACTGCTTTGTAAGACCTTCGGCCGAACTGCGTTCGGATTGATTTCCACAGAAGGTCAAACCAGTGAAACGATCAGCCCCATCAAAAATCGAGAAACCGATTGATTATGGGGTAGTTCACAAAGGATAATGTTTTAGATAACCCAAGAGGATCGTTCTGAAATGACTATAGCAGTCGAACGGCCGCAAGTTCAGAGAGGATGGTTTGATGTCCTCGACGACTGGCTCAAACGCGATCGCTTCGTCTTCGTGGGTTGGTCAGGAGTTCTACTGTTTCCCTGTGCTTATCTAGCCCTTGGTGGCTGGTTAACCGGAACCACATTTGTTACTTCCTGGTACACCCACGGTTTAGCAAGCTCTTATTTAGAAG